>CACXCQ010000335.1 GCA_902766185.1 uncultured Eubacteriales bacterium | reverse complement strand
CAGGCGGGGATAGCCTGTTGATACTTGGCTTGATAGAGCCATTGAGCAGGAAGCCCCCACTTCTTCAAGTGGTGGGAGCATGTCACTCTGCCCACGAGGCGGGGGCTCGTGAACATCACCAGCGATGTTCAGCGGGCGGTGGACGAGAGCGGCGTGAAGGAAGGCCTGGTTTTGGTCAATCCCATGCACATCACCGCCAGCGTGATCATCAATGACGATGAGGCCGGGCTGCACCGGGACTACGAGCGGCTTTTGGAAAGGCTGGTCCCGGAGAAGCCGTACGAGCAGTATGACCACAACGGATTCGAAGACAACGCGGACGCGCACCTGAAGCGCAGCCTGATGGGGAGGGAGTCCGTCGTAGCCATCACAGACGGCCGGCTTGACTTCGGAACCTGGGAGCAGATCTTCTATTACGAGTTCGACGGCAAGCGAGACAAGCGCCTGCTGATCAAGATCATCGGGGAGTGAGGAAACGATGAAATACTACATTCTTGAAGGAAATATGAAACCGGATATCCCGCAAGGGCCGGAATTCAAAAAGATCCTGGACGCGCATCACGCGTTCATGGTGCCGTACTTTGAGGCCGGGAAGATCCTGACCTCAGGACCGCTGACCGGCAGCCGGGGAGGAGTGATCCTTCTCCGGCTGGAAGACGATGAAACAGTTGAAGACTTCATCGCGGCGGATCCCTTCGCTCAGTCCGGGATCCAGGAATACCGCATCACGCAGTTCAATGTATTCCAGATCCAGGAGTACGCGAAGGCGTGGACAGAGTGATTTGAGCACATTTGGACTTGGGCCAAAACCCGCGGAGACAGCAAAGGAGGGCAGCAGATGAACTGCGAGGAAATCAGAGTCGACATGAGAGAGATGACGGAAGAGGAGCGGACAGAAGGGGCGAGGATGATACAGCTTTTGCACCGGTTCAATCACGCCATGCCGTTCACACCGGAATACGCGGAAGCCATGAACGCCATTTTCGAGGGAAGGATCGGAGAAGGAAGCTATGTGGCTGCGCCGCTGGCCGGCGCCGCGCTGGACAGAGTCCGCATCGGCAAAAATGTATATGTCAACACGAATGCACTGATGATGGCCCGGGGCGGCATCACCATTGAGGACGATGTTCAGATCGCCGCCAACGCCCAGCTCATTTCAAACAACCACGATGTGTACGACCGGCAGGTCCTTACCTGCAAGCCGGTGCTGATCAAAGAAGGCGCCTGGATCGGTGCCGGAGCATCGATCATGCCCGGCGTTTGCGTAGGGAAGTACGCGGTCGTCGGCGCCATGTCTGTCGTGACGAAGGACGTTCCGGATTACGCCGTTGTCGTAGGCAGCCCGGCCAAAGTCGTGAAGATGCTGGACGCGGACAGGTTTGGGAAATGATTCCGGGAAGGAAAAGTCGAGGTTTCGACTCCGATGAGGGGGGTAAATCTCGACTTTTCGGCAAATCTCAGCTGATCGAATGAACAAAGTCGAGATTTCGCCGCTTCTGAACACGTGAAATCTTGACTTCAAAGTACCGACCTGCCTTTGGAAGAGAAAAAGTCGAGATTTCGGGGGCTTCCAGAGATAAAAATCTCGACAAGTCGTTCCGAGGAAACGCTGATGGAGTTGCCGGTCAGTGCAATGGCCGGATGAATATGAACGCAGAGGAGAGTAATGGTATGAGAATGAGGTTGCTGGTGATCGCGGGGCTGTGCATCCTGGCCATGGGATTTCTGCTTGCCGGCTGCGGCGGGGCGGATGAGCAAAGCCAGGACGCGGAGAGTGAGACGACGGTTCAGACGGAGCCGGCAGACGAAGCGGATGCGGACAACACGAGTGACACGGACGATACGGATGCGAACGGTACAGGCAACGCAAATGCGGCTGCCCCGAAACTCTTATACATGGGGCATGCGAGCATTCGGATCGTGACCGGTGAGGACAAGGTCATCTACATCGATCCGTACGTCGGGGACGGATATGACTTGCCGGCGGATCTGATCCTGGTGACTCATGATCATTATGACCACAGCGCGCTG
>CACXCQ010000334.1 GCA_902766185.1 uncultured Eubacteriales bacterium | reverse complement strand
TGTCGATTCCTATACGGCGGAAGTCAGCATTACCGGAGGATCGAGAGCATTCAATTACGAGATCGCAGAGGCTGACGCGACCAAGGCGTGGAGCATCGTCAAAGCGGATGCGGCAGAAGGCTCCAACTACAGAGCGCCGAGCGCAAAGACAGGCCTGACCTTCAATGGAGCCGGCCAGGAACTGATCGATGCGGGAACGACCTCCGACGGTACGATGATGTACTACGTGACCACGGAAACGCTGGATCCCGAAACAAAGGTAGGTGACATTACCGGCTGGACTGAAAATGCAGCGGCGATCAAGGGAACGAATGCGGGAACGTACTACGTCTATTACTACGTGACCGAAGGAACAAGCTACAACCAGAGCGGACTGCTCGGACCGGTCGAGAATGCAGCGATCGCTCCGAAGGAAATCAACGATGGCGCTGAAGGCATCACTGCGACAGTAGCCGACAGCACATATACCGGAAGTCCGCTGACACCTGAAGTCACCATAACCTACGACAACGGCATCTTCTCACCGGAGATCAAGCTGGTCGATGGAACGGACTTCACGGTTACTGTATGGGAAGGCCATGGCACGGATGTAGAAGAGAACATCGAGGTTTGGATAGAAGGCAAAGGCAACTATAAGGGACTCAGAGGGCTCTACTGGAACATCAACAAGGCGGATCTGCCGGATTTGATCGAGGACGAAGACCCAGTGGGTTGCACACACGAATACAACCGCAGCCCGCAGGAACTGGTTGCAGCGGGTAGAGGAATCAATCCTTCCCACGGAACGATCATGTATAAAATCCGCACAAAGGATGGTGAAGCGATTCCCGATGCGGAATGGTCTGCAAACAGACCTTCCGCGACGGATGTTGGTACGTATGATATCGCCTACTACGTGAAAGGCGATGAGAACTACAACGACCTGGGTTCTCCCGAGAACGTGTTGGGTTCGTTTGGTGCGACTATCACGGAGAGACCGCTGGATGCGGAAGGCATGAGCGTGAAGTTCACCGGTACTGAGTTCACTTATAACGGCAGCCCGCAGGGACCGGCCATCGAAGTCAAAGACGGGGATACTGTCCTGGTTTTGGGCGAAGAATATGAACTGGAGAATGCGACGGCGACCAATTTCGGCAACTACACGGCGAAAGTCAAAGGTATCGGCAACTACTACAAAGCCAAGACGCAGGATTATGTGATCAAAAAGGCCAGCGCCGCGCTGAGTGACTTTGGCCAGGATCAGAGGCCGACAGTCAATAGTGGCCTGGTATACAACGGAGGGGACCAGCCTTTGGTCGTTGCTCCGGCAAAGACACTCCCCAATGGATATGTCGGTGTGCAGTACAGTCTGGACGGGGAGACCTGGGGCGAACTGAACAAGATCCCGACAGGAAAAGACGCAAAAACATACAACGTACAGATCAGGTACATCGGTGACGCCAATCATGATAATGTGGATGGCGGAACGCTTCAGGTCGCCATCGCGCAGAAGCCGGTGACGGTCACGCCGACGAAAACGAGCAAATTCTTCGGCGAGAACGATCCGGAGGAATGGACCTATTCGCTCGATGGCGTCGTGGAGAACGATACCGTCAATGTGACACTGGCCCGCGCACCGGGTGAAACCGCAGGCGATTACGCGTTCTCGATCACTGGATGCGACAACGGCAACTACGCACCTTCGCTCGCGGAGGACGCGAAAGTCTTCACGATCAAGAAGAAAGACCTGACGGATGATGATTCCGTCAGCGTGGAACTGACGCCGAACGAGTATACCTACACCGGCAATGCGTGCAAGCCTGCCGTGAAGGTCACCATCGGCAGCGGCAATGACGCCGTGGAGCTGACCGGAGAAGACTTTGAGGTGAGCTACCAGAACAACGTCAATGCGGAAGCGGCGGACGCGGCTGCAGACAAAGCGCCGACTGCCACCGTGTCCTTCAAGGGCAACTACGACGGGACGAAGACAAAGACCTTCACCATCAACAAGGCGGATGCCAACGTGACGGCGCCTGTCGCAGAGACAGGCCTGAAGTTCACCGGGAGTGCGCTGGCGCTGCTCGAGAGCGCAGGCAGCGCAACGGGCGTTGACGGAGCGGAACTGCCCATGAAGTTCTTCGTGACCAACAGGGCTTCCGAGCCGCAGAAGGATGCGCAAGGCTGGATGGACGATGTGGAACAGATCTACAAGACGGCAGCCGGAACCTTCTACATCTATTACTATACAGAAGGAGACGCGAACCATAACGCCAGCGCAGTTGCGGGACCGGTCGAAGCGACCATCGGCCAGATGGACGCGCCGGCTCTCAGCGAGCTGGATCCGACGCAGAAACCTTCCGCAGCGACAGACCTGGTCTATAACGACACGGATCAGGATCTGGCAGTGAATCCGAAAGATGGAAGCCTGCCTTTGGGATACGATACAGTCCAGTATCTGCAGAGTGACGGGGAGACCTGGAGCACGGATATCCCGCAGGGCAAGAACGCCGGACAGTATCCGGTACAGTTCCGCCTTGTGGATTCCGAAGGAAACCACGCGACCACGGCGGCAGGCGAGCTGGCGGCATCCATTGCCAAACTGAGCATCAACGGTGCGAAGGTGACAACGGATCCGAGCACCTTCGTATACGACAGCACAGAGAAGAAGCCGGGCGCAGAAGCGACGGTTACCGTCACGGTGAACGGAACGAATAAGGATATCCCCGTTCCGGCAGCAGACTGCAACGTGACGTATGCGAATAACATCAATGCTGCGGAAGCGACCGCGGAGAATGCGCCGACCGCGACCGTGACGGCGAAGGAGAATTCAACGAACTTCACCGGTTCGGCAATCGGCAAGTTCACCATCACCGCGAGAGTGATCGACGCGAAGGACATCGATGTGAACTTCCCCTCCGAGAGCGCGCCGGTCTATGACGGGACGCCGCAGGAGCCGAAGCCGGTCGTCAAGGTTCCGGATCCGGTGAACCCGGGACAGACCATTACTCTGGGAGAAGATGACTACGAGGTCGTTTATCCGGATGATACGACGAACGCAGGAGAGAAGACCGCAAAGATCGTCCTCAAGGGCAATTACAGCGGTGAAAAGGATAATCAGAAGTACACCATTAAGAAGAGACCGCTGACGGTCAACATCGAAGATCAGGAAGTGACCTTCGGTACGGCCATCGATCAGACGAAGTACAGCATCAGCGAAGATACGCCGGCAGCAGACGGCCAGGCGGTCACTGTGGTGCTGAACCAGTCTCAGACGGGAGCCACCAACGGCACGCCGGGCAAGATCACCGCGACCGTGACGGTCAAGGCGGGTGAAGCGAATGTCACCGACAACTATGACATCACCGCGGATGCCGCGAAGCTGACCATCAAGCGCGCCAGCCTGGATCCGGCGGCTCTGACAGACGATCAGAAACCGTCGCAGGTGGCAGGCGGCCTGACCTATAACACGAAGGCTCAGCAGCTGGTGACACCGCCGGCTGCGGCGAAGGTGCCGGAAGGCTACAAGCTGCAGTACAAGCTGAGTACGGAAGGCGAAAACGCGTGGAGCGATGACGTTTCGAAGGCGACCAACGCAGGAGACTATGTCGTGCAGTACAAGTACGTGCCGATCGACGAGGACCATGCGGAAGTGACCGACGACAGCTTTGCGCTCGACGTGACGATCGCCCAGGCAGATCTGAGCGGCGAGGGCGTAGTCATCGCCGTTGATCCGGAAAGCTTCGAGTTTGACGGAAGCGACAAGGAGCCTGCGGTAACCGTAACGCTGAACGGCGTCACGCTGCCGGAGAGCGACTATGATGTAAGCTTTAAGGACAATCAGGCAGCAGGGACCGCGACCGTGACCGTGACCGGCAAGAAGACCGGCAATGAGTTCAGCGGCAACTGCATCAACAGCAAGAGCACGACGTTCTCCATCGAAGCGAAGCCGCTGAAGCCGGAGGATGTTACGGTAACATTCCCGACGGGAGACGATGCTCCGGTCTACAACGGAGAATCGCAGAAGCCTGAGCCGGAAGTGGTGGTCGGCGGCAGGACGCTGACGAAGGGTGAGGACTACGACCTGGTCTATCCGGAGGACACCACCAATGCCGGTGACAAGGAAGTCAAGATCGTCTTCAAGGGCGACTACGTCAACGCGACGGAGCCTGGCGAAGGCGGCGAGCAGCAGCCTGTTGAGATCACAGGAAGCTACACCATCAACAAGAAGCCGGTGACCATCACGGCGAAGGATCAGGTGATCTCCCACGATGGCAGCATCGAGCAGGGCGTTGATCAGGTGAGCGTGGGCGAGCTTGTATCTGGACACGCGCTGACTGAGATCACGCTGGAGCAGAGCGTGACAGCTGATCCGGGCAGCAATGACGGTAAGTACGGAGCGATCGAGGCCAAGAGCGCGAAGATCGAAGACGCCGCCGAAGCTGACCTCACGAAGAACTATGCATTTACATACGAGGATGGCAAGCTGACCATCAAGGCAGCCCAGAACGCGCCGACCGATGAGGATCTCAAGGATCTGATCGAGGAGCAGACGACGACATCCATCACCATCAACACGCAGCCGGGATATGAATACGTCCTGAGCACAGATCCGAATGCGCCGGCAGACGACGCTGACTGGAGCGCGCTGACGGGCGATGAAGTCAAGGGCTACTATAAGGAAGAAGGCAGTGTGGCCGGAACCCACACCTTCAGTGGACTGGAAAAGGGAACGGTATACTACGTACACGTACGCAAGGCCGCGACCGATCCGGTTGAAGATGATCCGGCAACACCTGAGGACGAGTCTGATCCGGGCAAGGATCCGTCACCGTCCGTGACCGTGCCGACCAGCACCAGACCGGATGCGCCGGCTGTTGGGGACGGCTACACCGTGGATTACGCGGAGGAGACCCTGACCGCCAAGGAAGGCTTCGAGATCTTCGACAAGAACGCGGGTGAGAACGGTGAAGGCGCCTGGGTCACCGAGGTCAAGGATTTCGTGCCTGGTGAAGAATACGCAGTGCGCGTTGCGGCGACAGACGACGGCGTTGCGCCTTCCGATTACGTGAAGTTCACCGCGCCTGAACGTCCGGATGCGCCGGCACAGGTGGAGGACACCGATAAGACCGACACCACCATCACCATCAAGGACAGCGATCCGAAGCAGGAATACCTGCTGCTGCCGGCTAAGGAAGGCGGTTACACGCCGGAAGAGCTGGAGAAGCTGTTCAAGGAGAACAAGGGAACAGACGGAACAGGCAATGACCTGACTTTGGACAAAGACAGCAACGGCAACGATCTGCAGCCGGGAACGGATTACGTGATCTACAACCGCCTGCAGGCTGTGACGGAACCGGCGGAAGATGCGGCTCTCGCATCGGAGATCGCAGGACCCGCCGAGGTCTACACCACGCTGCCGGCTCCTGAGGAGGGAGAGGGATACAACCTCGACTATCCGAATGAGCTGATCGAGGTAGAGGAAGGATATGAGATCCGCGCCACCGCGCCGGAGGGCACCGAGCCCGCGCAGTATACGCAGGGAGTGCTGGGCGAAGACGGCAAGTACTATGTGCCGCTGACCCCGGGCGCGACCTACGAGATCCGCAAGGCAGAGGTGAAGGACAGTGACGGCAACGTCACCGCTCACGAATCCGAGCCCGCAACCTTCACGACAGCGCCGAGACCGGATACGCCGGACCCGGTGAAGAAGGAAGACATCCAGCTCCACGATGATTCCCTGACCATCGACCCGACTGTGGCCGGACAGGAATACATCGTCGTGCCGAAGGGCGCAACGGAGGAGGAGATCGAACAGGCGTGGAAGGACGCGCAGGAATCCGAGAACGGTGAGGCGCTTACCTTCGATGGCCTGCAGGAGAATACGGAGTACGTGGTCATGACCAGAGTGAAGGCCACCGAAGAAGCTCCGCATTCGAACCCGGCATCGACCGAAGTCACAACGCCGCTGGATCAGCTTTCGGAGGACAGGCTTTCCACGACACCGACGACGCTGACCATCAAGGATCCGCAGCCGAACACCCAGTACGAGGTGACGACGAAGGGCGAAGGTGGCGAGGAAGAGGTCGTTGCGACCATTACGGTGGACGAGAACGGCAACCTCACCGTTGTGCCTGAAGGCAAGGCGGAAAAGAATGCGGACGGCAACATCGTCGTCAGCGGACTCGATCCGGAGAAGGAATACGACGTGACACAGGCGAGGACGGACGATGAGGGCAACCTCGTTTCCGTACCGTCAGAGCCGACTACGGTCAAGACGCCGAAGCAGATTCCGGAAGAGACGCCGGATCAGCCGAACGTTGTGGCAGAAAGCGAGAATGCGATCGCCATCAACGAGCCCACGAAGGGAACGAAGTACGATATCACGACAAAGGATGAGGAAGGCCACGACGTGCCGGTAGCCACAGTCGAATACGATGCGGACGGCAACGTGACGGTGACACCGTCTGACAGCGGCGTTACGGCAGAGGAAAAGGACGGCAGGATCGTCGTCAGAGGACTCGAGCCGGATACCCCGTATGAGATCACGGCAACCAAGACGCCTTCATCACCGGATTACACCGCCTCCGAGGCGTCTGAGCCCATCAAGGTCCAGACCGCCAAGAGCGCGCCTGACGCTGACAAGGTGAAACAGGACAAACTGGTAAGCGAGGCTGGAAGCGACGGCTCCATCAAGGGCGTGGATGATACCATGGAATACTCCATCGATGGTGGAAAGTCATGGATCCCGGTGCCCGATGGCGCTGACGAGATCACCGGTCTTGACACAGGCAAGGTGCTGGTACGCTACGAAGGCGATGAAAAGGCTGGTCAGCCGGCCAGTGAATCCATCGAGGTCGACGTGAAGGCGAAGGCCAATCAGGAAGCGCCGAGTGAAGGTCCGGCCGTGAAGGAGAAGACCGACACCAGCGTGACCATCGATCCGACTGAGGAGGGTCAGGAATACATCATCGTGAAGAAGGGTGAGGAACCCGACTGGTCGAAGGCAACGCCGTCCGAGAACGGAGAACCGATCACATTTGACGGACTGACTCCGGGCGAGGACTATGAAGTCCTGACCAGAAAGCCGGGCGATGCGGAAAACAACCCGTCGCCGGCAGCGAAGACCGAAGTGACGACCGACAAGTCCGATCAGGAAGCGCCGAGTGAAGGCCCGACCGTAAAGGAGAAGACCGACACCAGCGTGACCATCGATCCGACTGTGGCCGGACAGGAATACATCATCGTGAAGAAGGGCGAGGATCCCGACTGGTCGAACGCGACGAAGTCTGAGAACGGAGAAGCGATCACCTTTAATGATCTGGATCCTGCCGCGGACTACGAAGTGCTGACCAGAAAGCCGGGCGACGACCAGCACAACCCGTCACCGGCAGCGAAGACCGAAGTGACGACCGACAAGTCTGATCAGGCCGCGCCGTCCGATGAACCGATCGTCAAGACCGGAGCGACGAGCATTACCGTCGATCCGTCCGACGAGGCTCAGGAATACATCGTGGTGCCGAAGGGAACCGACCCGGCGGACTACAACTGGGACGAAGCAAAGCCAGGTAATGGCGGAGCACTGGTCTTCGACGGACTTGAGGAAGGCAAGGAGTACGAGGTCGTGACCCGCATGAGGGGAACCGAGACCATGAATCCGAGCGACCCGATCGTCAGCGATCCGGTAACCACCGGAAAGAACGACCAGGAAGCGCCGAGCGAAGGTCCGGCTGTGAAGGAAAAGACCTCCACCAGCGTGACCATCGATCCGACCGTGCCGGGTCAGGAATACATCATCGTGAAGAAGGGTGAGGATCCTGACTGGACGAACGCAGTTCCGTCCGAGAACGGCGAAGCGATCACCTTTGATAATCTGGAGCCTGGTGCGGACTACGAAGTCCTGACCAGAAAGCCGGGCGATGCGGAGAACAATCCGTCACCGGCTGCCAAGACGGAGGTGACGACGGAGAAGGCCGAACAGGCCGCGCCGGATACCGCTCCCAGCGTGAAGGCGACGAGCCCGACCACCATCGTGGTGGATCCTGCTCTGCCGGATGAGGAATACAGCATCGACGGCGGCAAGACCTGGGTGAGAGCGAAGGAAGGCGAGACCACGGTGGTCTTCGACAACCTGAAGCCCGGAACCGATTACGAGGTCATCAGCCGCAAGGTCGGCACCGACCAGGCGAACCCGTCACCGGCAAGCCCGGCGGCGAAGGTAAGCACCCCGAGAGCCGAGCCCAGCGGACTGTTGCTGGCCAAGACGACCCCGAAGGGAAGCCGTGCTTTGGCGATCACCTGGTCCAAGGTGGAGAACGTTGACGGATACGACATCTTCATGGCCAAGTGCAACCACTACGGTAAGGAGTACAAGT
>CACXCQ010000333.1 GCA_902766185.1 uncultured Eubacteriales bacterium | reverse complement strand
GTCGATCCCCATGATCTCATAGAGCTCCTGAAGATCCTCGGGCTTGCGGATGTCCGCGATGTGCTTCGGGCTGGCCATGTCCATCAGTATCTGATTGCCGGCCACGTCGATGAACAGATCTCCGGCCAGGGTGCTGTTGATGTAGGTTCCCCCGGTATCGCAAAGCCCCGCGTCGGTAAGACAATAGAAGGAAGCGATCGTTGCGTGACCGCACAGGTCCACCTCAGCTGCCGGAGTGAAATAGCGGATCTGGAACCCCCCGTCGATGTCCGATGCCCGGGGCGCTCCGTCCGAGCGGTCTTTTTTGGACACTCCCTCCTCCGTGCCGGCCATGCTCTCCAGCTTGGCCTCCAGCTCTGCTTTTGACATGGGCCGGATGAAAGCGGTCTCCGAATAGCGAAGCTCCGCCGCTGTCTTGCGCATGGTCTCATCGGAAGGGAATTCGTCACCCTCCCGCAGCAGGACTACCCCTGCCGGGTTTCCTCCAAAAAGCTCCGTGGTAAACGCGTCCGCGATATAGAATTGCTTCGCCATCTTCCTCCTCCTTATGTCGAAATCACTGCACCTCTATGGTGTATTGTACCAAATCGCAGGGGGAAAGGCTATGTTTTATGCGCCCCGCCAGCCGATCTGTGGTACAATTATGATGTATTACTATTGTACCGATGCGCTGAAACACTGCGCATTCCATACCGAAGCAACCAGATAAAAAAGAAAGGACTGAAAACAATGATGAGAAAACTGATGATCTCACTGGTTTTGCTCACCGCGCTTTGCTTTACTCCGGTCTTCGCCTCTGAAGGGGACACCGCCGGCGCGGACGCAGGAAACGTCATCGACGTCTACAGCAGCGGGGAGCTAGCCAAAGTGCTGAGCAGCGACATCGCCGCCAACGGACCGGTGACGGTGAGACTGAACGAGCCAAAAGATCCCTACGATTCCGAGATCGTTCTTCCGGAAAACGTGAGCCTGGACCTGAACGGACAGACCGTTACCAAGAACGTCATCATCAAGGGCAATGGCGTCTCCGTGAAGAACGGAACCATCAAGGGCGGCGGAATCGACATCAAAGCCGTTGACAGCGACGGATCCATCTCCGGCGTGACCATCGAGAACACCTCCGGTGCTGCTGCGATCCTGATGAACGGATCCGGCGGCGCTCTCGCCATCGGCGACATCACGAACAATACCATTACGAACCCCGGCCAGCACGGACTCTACTTCCACTCGAAAGCGGTCTGCGGCAACATCACCGGAAACAGCATCAGCGGGTGCAAGGGTACGGAAAACTTTGCGATCATCATGCACTCCTCCGTGACCTGCGGCAACATCTCCGGCAACACCATCACCAACTGCGCTGACCATGCCATCCGTCTGATGGGCAAGTCCTCCGGCGGAAACCTGGGCTGCAGCATCGGCGACATCACGGACAACGTGATCACGAACTGCAAGGGAACCGCCATCGCCCTTTACTACGGCACCCACTGCGGCGTCATCTCCGGCAACAAGCTGAGCAACATCGGCGGCGCCCACAACGACAAGGGTGACTACGGCATCACCGTAAACGCCGGCTGCGAATACAAATCCTATGCTAAGGAGATCACCAACAACGAGCTGACCGGGATCACCTCCGCCGGTATCGTGGTCTTCTCCGGTCCCGACGGCGACAAGACCGGCAAGTGGAAGGACAACGCCTACATCGAAGGCGATATCGCCGGAAACGTTGTGAAAGACTGCCCCAATAAGCGGATCAAGAACAGAGTCAGAGCAGCCATCTATGTGGACAACCACGCCAGAGTCTTCGGCGACATCCACGACAACACCGTGGACACCTCCGGCGATGACGGCATCTCCGTGATCTCCTATGCCTCTGTTGGCAGCATCTACAACAACACCATCTCCAACGTGAAGGTCTGCGGCCTGGCGGCCAAGGAATCCTCCACCATCAACGGAGACGTGTACAACAACCAGGTGACCAACTCGAAGGAACAGGGCTTCATGATCAACAACAAGTCCAACGTCAAGGGCGCAATCTATGACAACACCTTCACCAACCTGGGCATCAACGGCATCTTCGTGACCAACAGCGCCAAGGCCGGCATCGTCCGCGGCAACACCATCACCAAAGCCAAAACCTACGGCATCATCGCGGGCAACAAGGGCAAGATCAGCCAGGTGGTCAACAACAACATCGTCATGAATAATCCAAAGGCAGGAATGGGCATCATCTGCAACGCCCCCAAGTGCCTCATCGGTAAGATCGCCGGCAACACCATCACCGGCAAATACCACACCGGCATCCGGGTCAAGTCCCCCACAGGCAAGGTCACCATCACGGGCAACACCCTGAAGACCTCCAACCCCAAGGGCAAGCAGTCCACCGGCATCTCCTGCGAGAAGGCCAAAAAGCTGGTCATCACCAAGAACAAGATCACCGGCAACAAGACCAAGCCCGGAATCTATCTGCTGAAGTGCAAGGGCACCGTGAAGAGCAACACCATCAAGAACTGCTCGCACAAGGTCTACAAAGCAAAATGAATAGATCGAGTAGGAGGCGGATGATTAATTCATCCGCCGTCCTCTCACACCACCGTACGTACCGTTCGGTATACGGCGGTTTCAATAGT
>CACXCQ010000332.1 GCA_902766185.1 uncultured Eubacteriales bacterium | reverse complement strand
GAAATACCGGTATCTTGTGAAGGTGTCCTGCAGCGAATCTACGCCGTTTTTGAGAGCGTAGTGAGACCACTGGCAGTCGTCCAGGAACAGGACTGACTCGAAACTGTCCTGCTCGGAATCTTCAATGACCCAGCCT
This sequence comes from uncultured Eubacteriales bacterium, assembly GCA_902766185.1. GTDB lineage: Bacteria > Bacillota > Clostridia > Peptostreptococcales > Anaerovoracaceae > Lentihominibacter. The sequence goes on along the minus strand of CACXCQ010000332.1, from coordinate 5,111 downwards.
TTGCCTTCAAAGGGGACGGCAGAACTGCCGAAATGAACAAACAGACCTGACGCTGCGATGATCAGAATCAGGATCAAGAGAATGAGGATGCATATCTTTGCCGGCTTTTTCATGTTCAATTCTCCTTCTGCTGGTGTGCCCGGACTGCATTTGCGCAATTGCTGTGTATTATTGTATCAAAAAAACCGCCAGACAAAACCGGCTGTTGAAAAAAACAGTCGTTTTTCGATCAATATGGTATTATGTTAGTAATCATTAGAGAATTATCCGTGGAAAGATGATAGAGGAGGAGCGAGGTGTATAGGATAGTGATCACCGACAAAAGCGGCGTTGATGATTTTCGGTGCATCGACGCGATAGAAGAAGCGATGGCAAAATACGGGGGCGAATGCTTTTTCTCCCTTGACCCGGAAGATGTGACAAGCTGTGACGGTATCATTTTGCCAGGTGCGCCTCCTGATGTAGATCCTGGGCTCTACGGGGAAGAAAAAGAGCCGGGCTGCGGCGTGGTCGATCGGGAAAGAGATGACAGGAGACTGGCCATGATAGACGCTGCTGTAAAGGCAGGTAAGCCAATGATGGGCATATGTGCAGGATTACAGCAGATCAATGTTTATTTCGGCGGCACACTGATCCAGGACATGGATGCGAAAGAGCCTCATCGTTATTCGCCTGAATATACTGCTGATTTGAGATATCATCCGGTGATCAATATCAGAGATACCCAATTCCACTTGCTCCTTGGCAAGTCCGGCATTATCAACTCAATGCATCATCAGGCGATCAAGAAACTCGGCAAGGGTCTGATCGCCGGGCAGGTATGGTTGTCAGAAACGCTGACACAGGAAGAAAAGGATGAGTGGCTGCGAAAGATAGAAAGAGAAGAAGACGGTGAATTCACAGGGCCATGCATTATTGAAGGAATCGTGCATAAAACCCTGCCGATAATCGGTGTGCAGTGGCATCCGGAACTGATGTTCAAAGCACCTGTGCCCGGTGCAGTTGATTATGACAAACTGTTCGAGTATTTTGCTTTCCTGATTCGAAGGACAAAGTGTCTCAAGGAAGGATAAACAAGGAGAAGGTCAATTGAGCTTCATCTGGCATTGTGTTAAAATGCCTGACAGGAGGGTTTAAGAGTATGATGGAAAAACTGTTTTCAGATCAAAAGGTGAACAGCGGCAGGCAGGCGGAACTGGACCTGGCGAAGTGTTCGTCTATTTTCTTCATGATTTTCCTGCATTGCTATTTTGCAATGTCTTATTTTGAATATGATATCAGCTTGTTTCTGGAGCGCGGAATTGCACAGCTGGTAGGCGGACCATTCGCGGCACCGGTGTTTATGTTTGCCATGGGTGTTGGTATGGTTTACTCGCGAAATCAGGAACCGAGATATCTGATCGTTCGGGGAATCAAGTTATTGCAGCTTGGATTTTTCGTAAACATCGGTGAATTCTTTGTTCCATATTTTCTTTCGGGAAATTTAATGAATGATTGGGAGAGGTTCCCGATCGCCAATGGCCTGCTGCTGTTCTGCATCGACATTCTGGCGTTCGCGGGAATGGCGTTTATGCTGACGGGCATTCTGAAAAAATTAAAGGTCTCAACAAAGGGCATGGTGATCGTTTCGATTATTTTGTCGATCATCGGTTCCTTTGCGAGATTCCACGATTTTGGAAGCAATGTGGCGAACCTGATCGCGGGTTATTTTGTGGGCAGCGCGGGAGGTTTTACCGCATTTCCTCTGTTCAACTGGTTTATATTCCCTGCAGTGGGACTTCTCTTCGGAGAGTACTACCAGAGATGCAATGATAAGAAGAAGCTGCTGTCACTCTGGCCTGTGGCGCTTGTGATATCGGTCGCGTATTTTGTGATCTCCTGGTTCATTCCGAACGGATTTCTGTCAGAGATGCACCTCTATTGGTTTATGACCACGTACGACGCGCTGTCCTGTCTGATCTGCGTTTACGGCGTTATCGGAGCGTGTCTGATGATCACAAGACATCTGCCTGAGGGGGCAGTAAAATTCTTCTCGAAGACGAGCAGCAATGTGAATACGATCTATGTGATTCAGTGGTTCATCATTCCGATCACATATGTCCTGATCGTATATTTCAACAGAACGATCGTGTTCGGTGACTTGTCGCTTATTGTGATCGCGCTTTGCGAAATAGCGGTATCAACAGTACTGGCTGCAGGCTATAAAAAGTATTTCCAATAAGACCGAGAGAGAAAATAACAGTAACGATCTAAACGGATGGGTGATAACCATCCGTTGTTCTTTCACGGCGACCTGGGCAGATGAATGCCTGCCGTCGATTATGCGCGGCGAAGGCATCGACGCCCGCTATACACCTGCCTTTGCGGATGTCATAAGGCAGCTGCGCAAAGGCTGGAAACCGGGAGATGTTGTCATTACGCTTGGCTGCGGGGATATCGACAGACTCAACAAAGAGCTGGCAGAATCAGAGAAATAGTATGGTATTATCCGCGGATAAGGACAGGGAGGGGAATCAATGAACGGCAGAAAACAAAGACATCCGAAGGACCTCAGAAAATGGTCCGCGCTGACTGCAGCGTGCATCATGATAGCGGGAGGTATGATGATGCTGACCGCATGCGGCGGAGCATCGCAGGATGCGGAGGAGGCAACCGAACCGAACGCGCAGACGCCGACTGTTTCGGAAGATTTCTGGAAGAACGCATATGGTGAGGTGCTCTTTGAAAATGAAGCATCCATTCGCGATTACGAGAACGGCACGTATGAAGGCGATGCGAAAAAAGCGACCGCGCTCTGCGATCTGAACCACGACGGCGTTCCGGAATTGCTCTTCGTTGCCTGGGCGGAAGATAATGTGAGGGCGGAACTGAACATCTACGCCTGCGGAGAATACGGTGCGAAAAAAGTCGACTATATCTGCACGCACGCGAGACAATATGAAGGGGACGAGACCGATGCGCCATTCTATGATGTTTACGCTGCGGGCGGGACGGATTATATCATCTATACAGAGAAGGATTCGAACCGGTTCGCCATTTACTCTACCATCACCGATGAAGCGATCGCCACGCAGCTGAACAGATATGAAATGGACAGCGCCGGTGCGGTCAGGGAACTCGACGCAGCCGGATACGTCTACAACTTTGTTGTGTACGATGGGGACACCGTTGTGGATACCACGGATGAAGTGAACTATGATGACGCCGAATTCTTCCAGAGCGGAAAGGCATCGGACAAAGCCACTTGGATGGATGCGTTCGAGGCTTCCAGAGAGGCCATGGATCAGGTGATCATCTTCAAGGGCAGCTGCCGTGGGGATGATAGCGCCATTTGGGAAAAGACAGAAAAACTCGGCTCGATGGCAAAGTCATTTGATGAAATGATGAGCGAACTGGGGCCGGAATCTGTCGACAATACAAAGGCAGGCCAGCCGGATCAGCGGGCTGCTGCGTACGGCGAAACCATGGAGCAGCTGCTGGATGCTTACGCGAAGGGTGACTTAGAGAGCACGGAGAAGTACAACGCGAAACTGCCGGCGAAAGCATTGAGGATAAATGTGACGGCGGATGCAATGGCGGCCTATGAAGCGGTCCGCGATCAGCTGGAAAGCGAGAGCAGGATCCCGGATTACACGGTGGAGTTTTTCTGCGACGTTGATAACGATGGCTCGGCAGAGTACCTGATCATGACCGGCACCTGTGAAGCGGATTATATGCTGCAGTGCTATTGCTTCAAAGACGGCGAAGCCAAATGGATCGGCGAAGCAGGCGCGGGACACAGCACGTTCCACCAGTACCCGAATCACAGCGGCCTCATCCAGGAGTACGGTCACATGGGTTATGAGGGGATCAGCGTGATCACGTTCTCGGGCGGCGAGGCCCAGACCAGGGAAATCGGTAGCCGGGGAGAACTCAGCGCAGATGAGGAATATTTGCAGCTGGGCTGCCAGCTGGGTGAGTAAAATAGTCAGAGCCCAATTGTTTTTGTCTGTTTCTGATATAATACAGGAGACTGAGAAAAAAGGAGAAGAGGAGTTTCAGGCATGAAGAAAAAAACAGTGTTGATCATCGCGTGTATCGTTGCGGCCGTGCTGGGATTCGCGGGATGCGGCAGTTCCAATTTCGGAATCACCGTGAACGAAGATCTGAATGTTGAGATCACTGCGGAGAATGCAGACAAAGACATGACAGGAACCGCGGGCACATTCACGGTCGGCGAGGGAGACGATGTGCAGATCGAGCCGAACTTCGAAGAGGGAAAGGTCCTTGTCGAGTTCTATCCGGTCGATGCGGCGGACGATGTGAATGCGGATCCGGATGAACTTATCGCGAAGGGAGAACCGGAATTCGATGTGGAAGTATCCGGAACTGAACCGATCGAATGCGGATTCGCTGCCGGGGACTATATGGTCAGCGCGACAGTCCTTGAGAAGGCCAACGGAACTGCGGTCATCTCTCTGATCACCGCCGAAGAGAAGGATCCGTGGACGAAAGTGTCCTCTGCAGCGGAAGCGGCGAAAGGCGCAGGCCAAACGGATGAGTTCGACGTTCCCCAGCAGCTTAAGATCAATGATCTGACATTCAGCGATCCTGCCTTTTCATACCAGGACGGGGTCGCACAGGCATATTATGAGAGCGGGGCGATTGGCATTTCCGTTCGAAAAGCCTGTGGAATTTATGGCGGACCGATGACAGACCGCGACCTGGAAAGCTTCCCGCAGCACTGGACCCAGAAGAGGGGAGACGATGCGGATGATGTGGTGGATTGCTACGGCATGGAGAAGGATTCCGCGATCGTCATTCAGTGGGGAGATACAGAAGAATTCTACACTGTCACAAGCCAGGGGCTGGGCGGAGAAGAATACGGAATGGATGCAGCGACCGTTTCGTGGCTCGAGGATGTGATCGATTAAGCATTTATATAAGGTAGCAACAATGACGCGCAGGATTATGAGGCATTTGCAGCCCGTAGAGACAAAAGATATATTTTTCAAAAATGAGCAGCAGGGAAACCGGGCAGTGGCCCGGACGATCATTGTGACGCAATGCATATTTATCGTCACGCTTCTGCTCAATCTCCTCGGCGTCTTTTCGGGAAGGGCGCTTACCAT
>CACXCQ010000331.1 GCA_902766185.1 uncultured Eubacteriales bacterium | reverse complement strand
TACCACAGCGCTAGCTGTCTCTGAAGATATAAACAGGGCCGCACAAAACGCAACAACAAAAACGGTAAGCTTTATCGTTCTCCTCAGGTGCTTGTTCATCGATGCAACTCCTCTCCACCTCGATCGATTATGACTTGCAGTTATTTTATTTTATCATTTTTGTCCACGAATAATAAAGTGGCTGTTGTATTCTTATTAACGCTTCTTCTTACTCTGCCTCTTCGTCCATTGTCTCCAGCAGGAAACTCACCGGCCGGAAACCATCGTTACATGAGATCATCGCTGACTTCGGATTCTTCATCCAGCCATCGTAGATATCTTCGCCGCCGTGAGCCAGGGTCATTACAAACGGTGACATCGTTTCCCACGCACTATCGCAAAGCCCCACCGGCTGATTCCATCCATTGGCAACAAAAGTCTGGCCGAGCTCCATCGAGCAGGCATGCTCGATCGGATTTTCATATTGCTCGATCAGGTCATCGTATTGAGCCATCTTTTTCACTGTGATCCGAACTCTTTTCATTTTTATCTTTCCGCTTGTTTACATCTTAACGAAGGTTTACCTATTTTATACTTGTTTTCCTGCCGGCGTTCTTCTTTGTGAATACCTTCTTGTACTTCTTTACATATTTCTTGTTTACGGACTTTTTGCTGTCTACCTTCACCTGTATGGTCTTGACCCTTGAGCCTTTCAGCGAGTTCTTTACCGACGCTTTCTTAGTAAGCTTTTTGGTTTTTAGGATTATGTTAGTAACCTTCGACCCTTTGAATGCATCCTTCTTTAGCTTCTTTACATTCTTACCGATCGTAACGGTACGGATCTTCCCCTTACCTTTGAAAGCAAGGGTATTCACAGCTGTCACCTTATATGTCTTGCCGTCTGTCAATTTTACGGCAGCTGGAACAGTCACTTTCTTAGCATTTTTTGCGGCCTTGAGAACCACCTCGCCCTGACCGCCTTTTGCAGGTAGCGCTGTGACGATATACTCCTGGCCGCCGACGATATATGCTTTACCCTTTTTTACGTCTTTTTCGTTATATCTTATGAGGCTTTCATCAGAGTTACCAGCCTCGTCATCTACGGTCGACAGCTTGAGCACTCCATATGTTTCGTCCGTCACCTTTCCGAAACGGTATTCCTTATCCATATAGATGAAGGATGCATTGTCCTTATGCGGAATGATTATTACACTGTTTTTGTTTTCAGGTATTTCATACATTACATATTCGACGGCAGGCACTCTGGTTTCCATATATGAATAACGGTACCCCTTCACTGAAGCAGCTTCTTCTTCCATGTAAACTGTACGAGTTGCGTCAAACTGTTCAGCTGATTTTAAGTATTGCTCCACATCACGCAAGGCTATACAATCGATTCCTCCATCAAAAGTCTGTTCCGGCGCTTCTTGGATCATACCGTTTGAATAAAACAGATACACTTCTTTGTCTGGGAAATTGTTATCGTAGGCATAGATCCTATCCTGTCCATCAACACTCTCATATCTCAGGAAGTTTATTGCATGTCCACCTTCTCCGTCAGCTCTTATCCCGATCTGCAGAGTACCTTTATTGTCATAATTATGATTCTTTACATAATCAATGACATTTTTCCAGTCAGAGGCAGTATCATAAGTGCGATTCAGATAAAATGATCCCCCGGCTATAATTGCACTATTTGAAAAGGATCCCTGTATGTCCTGATAATGGCAGATCGGTGCTCTTACAGTTGCAGTATCCCCAAAAGTGAACAAAGATGTATCTGCATTTCCACCGATCACACTGATGTTTAACCAGTTGTTATGGTATCCCGAGCTGGTCATCGACATCCCGAAGCAATGGCCACGCGAATGGTCATCAGTATAGTTTTCGAACGAATAAGTCTCATCTCCAAGGTTATACGGATCGATCCAGTGTGCGTATATTGTCGTACTTTCCGTGATTGTTAATAATCCATTGATCCTTGACCCACCTGTAGGAGATGTAAACCATCCTGCAAAAACGTGTCCGTCCCATGTAGGCGTTGGAAGTGTGCCAGCTTGAGGATCTGACCACTGTGCATAGAGTGTGACATCAGCATTGGAAGAATACGTTCCACCAGGAGCATATGAGGTTCCGGTTCCATTTTTCTCAGTATTCCAGCCATTGAATGTACAATCTAAAATATTGAATGAAAATGACAATTTGCCTCCATTCGCATCATAAGTAAGAATATATCTCTTAATTGGAGTTTCTTCATTTAGCACAAGGGGAACATCCTTCATTTTATCTTCTGATAAATAATCAAAATATCCACCGTTTGCATCATATGTGACTGTGTATGAATCAACTTCCGAGTCCACTTGTATAGACAAACCCTTCGGCTCAAGCACACGATCTGCGGCTCCGTTACCTATATAGGACTGAAAATAGACATTTCCCCAGAACCAAAGATTGTTATTGTTATCAATAGCGGCACTGGCAAGTCCCATACACACCTTCCTGACATTCTCAAGAACACAGATCGGTTCAGTTCGATCATCCATGGTGCCATCACCTAATCCGCCATAAACGTTATCTCCCCAGACCCATAGGCTGTCGTCTTCTTTAATCACTCCGGCACTTCCTCTGCGGAAGGAGATCGACTTCACACCATCCATTTTTTTTGATGGCAATACTCCAGCAGTATCATCGTTGCCCCAGGTCCAAAGGCTTCCGTCGGTTTTGACCGCGCCACTAAGCCCACATCCCAGAGACACTTCCCTAACATTATCAAGCACCTGTACCGGGGTAGTCTGGTCACCTTCAACGCTGATGCCAAGATCCCCATTGCTATTTGATCCCCAGGTCCATAGCGTTCCGTCTTTCTTTAATGCTGCGATGCTTTCACCATATGCTCCCAAACTGACGCTCTGCACGTTCTCCATAATCTTGACTTTACCATCTCCACCTGACGCAGACAGGAGATCGGATCCCCACACCCATAAAGCGTCATTCTCATCGATAAATGCCATGGCTGTATCGGTGAGTTCCACACTCTTAACATGCTCTGCGACCCTAACAGGGTTGATGATAGAAGCGATACCATATTGACCAATTACGTAATCGTCCGCCTCGATATGGTTTTCAATATCATCCCATAGAAAGTTCATACCACAGATCCATAGTGATCCGTCTTTTTTAATGGCGACGGTATTGAAGTTGCCGCAAGTGACAGATTTTACATCCTTAAGAACAATTTTTGCGTCATTGCTGTTATCCGTCGTCCCCTGACCCAAAGCTCCATATCCGTTCTTCCCGTAAGTATACAGTTTGCCTGAAGAATCCACTATACCAATGTGATAATCACTGACGCTAACATCTTCGAATTCAGACACTATATTGGTCTCAGCCTCTGCCTGATACATCATCGGGATCACAAAAGGCAAACAAAGCAGCATAGAAAAACTCAGCATAACAACTAACGCGAAACGGATCGGTGATAAAGCTGCATAAGTAAGTCGATTCATTGTGCTCCCTCTTTTCCTGTAAATGTGTTATTTGTAATGATTACACTGCTCATATACTTAATTATACAAACAGGTTCACTTTGCGGCAACACCATACCATTATGAAATCAAAATGCGTCATCTACCTCCGCCAATTCTCGTAACTGATAATGAACAGTTATAATGCCACTCATCTCCTTTATTGTCCATGGAGCGGATGGCCGTAGGGCTCCAAGGCGAAACTCACAAGTTCGATTCCCATTCCATGTCCGCTCCAAAAGAAAAACCCGCCTGTTGGCGGGTTCTTCTTAACGTGTCTTTATGCTCCTTGCTTTCCCGTCAGAATCAAAACTCCTTCGTCAACAGCCGCTATAGTCGCAACCATGCAGACAACTATTGCACTGTACCTGAGATCTATGAATGCCAGCGACAGCGGAAAAACGAACAGAAGCCCTCCGGTCACCTTGTTTATT
>CACXCQ010000330.1 GCA_902766185.1 uncultured Eubacteriales bacterium | reverse complement strand
GTTTTTTACAGAGGCAGAGCAGCCCGTAATTTCGCTGTCCTTGATGGTGACGTTGCCTCTGGAATATATCCCGCTGCCAAGTTCCGCGTTTGGGGTATCCGTATCCAGCGAAACATGACCTTTGATCTGAACGTTATTCAGGGTCGCATTCGTTCCGGTGGAGTAGAAATGCATCGCGCCGCCGTTCCTCTGGACATGGCAATCCTCAAACTGGCAATCACTGATCGTTATAATAACATTCGCTAAGTTCCCGGTATCCCCGTTCGTATAGATCGCGCCGCCGCCATCATAGTCTCCGCTCGTCGAATCAGAATGGCATCTCTTGAAGGTACAGTCTGCAAACGAGGTGACGTTTGAATCTGTGTATACCGCGCCGCCATCCCTGAATGTAGTGTAACAATCCGCGAAATCGGAATTGCTGATGCTGAGTGTGCAGCCGCCGTTCTTCTCCATGATCACCGCGCCGCCGTAGCGATAGGCATAGCAGTTCGTAAAGGAAGAACGCCGCGATTCACTCTTGTCTATGGTCAGTTTGATCCCGTTTACGCTGATATAGACCGCACCGCCGTTGCCATGGCCTATATCATTTGACCTGGTATTCGCGCTGCAATGGTCGAACACACAGCCCAGAATCTGATGCTCAGCATTTGTCCCGTCATGAAATACTGCGCCGCCGTGAGTATTATTTTCGTTTAAGCCGGAACCTGCTTTGGAATAGAAGAAGTCACAGTCTGTTATCGTGGTATTTTTACCATGCGAATAAACTGAGCCGCCTTCCATTTCCGCAAAGCAGCCTTCTTCGGCCTCTCCGGATTCTCCGAAGGTGACGTTGGTCAGCGTCAGATCCCCTGTTCCGCTTTGATAGATGCCGCCGCCATAGATGGCCACGCAGCTGGTAAAGCTTGTCTTGTCCGTCCCGGCTGAGGTTATGGTCAGCGCGCCGTTGCCATAGATGCCTCCGCCGAGTCCGTTGCTGCCGGAGCCGGTGGCACTGCATGCATTGAACCTGAGTGTTCCGCCATCATCGTTGGTAACGGTCAGTGAATTCTTCGTTCCGATCGCTCCGCCATTCCTTGCGGTACAGTTATCGAACAGCACATTTCCAGTATCGGAAACGGTATATGTAAACGCATTGTCCGCATAAACAGCACCGCCATCGGCGTTGTTCATACTAAAGTTCTGGAATGTGGTATTCCCGTTTGCGCTCAATGATCCGTTCTTCACGTAGATCGCGCGGCCTTTATTCGTCCCGCCGTTGCCATCGAGGATGATATCTTCAGTAATCAGGGTCAGCCCGCTGTTGTTCAGATGGAACATGGCGGCTGCTCCGCTGTCGGCATTATCGGACCAGCCCCGCGTGATCGTTGCGCGCTCAGGATCCATGGTCGTATCAGTTCCCCGACTGTAGACATAGACATCGCCCACTCCCGGGTTATCCGCAGCATCTGTATTCGCTGTGGTCAGGGTGATGACACGGTTCGCGTCACTGGTGACCTGATCCGTCTGCGGCTGCTCGTAGTTCTTGAGCATCTCAACATTGATGTCATTCGCGGGATCGTACGAGTAAGGATCACCGGTTTCTTTGTACAGCGTTATCTTGCAGTCCGCAAAAGCTTCACTCAATGTCGAGTAAATGGCCGGATCCGTGTGTCCCGCGTCTTTGTACAGGAGTTTCCCGTCGCTGTCCGTCAGCTTACAGAGCGGTGTGATCCACCTGACTCTCTTCTGGTAGTTGGTTTGACCGGGAACGGCAGGCGCACCGTACATCGGACCGTTGTCCAGCCTGTCGCTGAACAGTTTGTGGAGATTTGCAACACTGGTGGTGTTCAATGTGGTGTAAGCAAACATAAGTCCCGGCTCGCCGTGCTTTACAAAGGCAGAATCCGTGTCCGCAACATAGATTCCTATGCTGGCGCTCTCCCCAAGACCGGAACCATCTATGAGGATGTGCCGGTCAGTATCGACGCCAAGGTATACGTCGCGCGCCTCACCGCCGGACCCGGTGTTGTTTGCGACTATCACGTTTCCGGAAAAAATGAGTCCGGGAGTCTTCGTATCTGCATCCACTGCAGCGCTGCTGTTTCCACCAGTCGTGTTTCCGGTCACGGTTCCGCCGGTCATGGTGATCTGCTGCGTTCCGCTGATCGCACCGCCTTTGGTCGTTGCCGAACAACCACGTATGGTCCCGCCGCTCACCGTCAGCTTGCCGGAGTAGACCGCGCCTCCTTTACCTGCCGAACAATTCTCCATGACCGTTTTGCCAGGGGATGTTTCGCTGATCGTCGTTGATGCGGTTCCGGTTGTTCCGTTGGTAAAACATGCTCCTCCGTTGCCGTTGTCCGCATGGCAGTCGGTGAACGAGCAGTCTGTGATCACGGTCTCTGTATACTTGCTCGTGCATGCTAATGCTCCGCCGTTCGCACTTGTCGTGCACGTGTTAAACGAGGAGTCGGTGATGATAGTATGGAGGGCTGTGGAACGGATGGCTCCCCCGTTGTCCGTACCCGAACAAGTATCAAACGTGCAGTCCGTAACGGAAAGCGTGGTGTCTTGCTGGGTTTCATTTACTCCATCCGCCCAGACGTTGATCGCGCCGCCTTTAGATGCTTTGCATCCGATGAAATCAGTATCTTCGATGGTCGTATTCCAGGCGTCGGTTTCAACTCCTCCGCCGCTCCAGACTGCTGTGCAGTTTTCAAATCTGCTGCCCCTTATGGTCGTCTCGGATGCTGCCGCGCCGTTCACGCGCTTATGGAAGAGTCCCGCTCCCTGTCTTACGGCCGTGCTACATCCTTCAAACGTGCTGTCCGTCACCGTCAGGGCCTGCGCATCGGTGAAAAGGCCGCCTCCGCCTCCGCCTTTAGCATCATCAGGACCGTTGGCTCTGCAGCCGGTAAACTCTGAATCCGTGATGCTCACTGTACCATCAGTATTGCTGTGATAGATTCCGCCGCCCTGACGGCCCGCTTGGCAGCCATCGAATGTACAGTCGCTGACCGTCAGCTCCTGCGCATTTGTCCGCACAGCGCCGCCATTGTTGTCTGTCGTGATCTTGCCGTCACCGTCGAAAATGACTTTATCGAGCTGAACCTTATCGATTCCCGATGTGGTGATCATGGGTGAGGTCGTCTGATCTTTTACGAGCGTGCTCTTGTTATCCGTGCCCTTGATCGTAAGCTTATTGATGCTGGAATTGTTAAACGTGAAGCCACTGTTCAGCGTATAGCGGTCATGGCTGTCGTACAGCATTTCGACCACCACATCACCGCTGAGAGAATTGGCTTGATTGAACGCGCCCTTATACACTGTACCGCCGCCCTGTGTGCCGCTGTCGATAAGGTGCGCGTGGTAAGTCCACGTGTTGCCGCCATCGTTTGAGACCCGTGCGATGGGCGTCTCGAGGTTGATGACATACGGACTGTCTCCCACGGCAGTCCCGTTGTTGTACGTCCATCCGTAGGCTTTCGGATAGGTATAGTCAAAGGCCTCAAAAGGATAGGAAACACCAACGACCGTTATGGCTGTTCTGTTTCTCTGCAGCCTGTTTCCCGCAAGGCTCTGCCCGGTCTGTTCAACGGCTGTGACTTTGTTCACATCGGTGCCATTGACTTTGCTTGACTCCACTGCATAGTCTTCATAGCCTAGGGAGTTCGCGATTTCCTCAGCTGAATGGTCTCCGGCAACATCACTGAGGAATATGGTATCCTCCTGAAGAGTACCATCTACATATATCCGGACTGGGATGGAATTATCGTTGAGCTCAATGTCAAGATCGTAGTCGATGGCGCTTCCGTTTCCATTGCGTCCAAGCCAATCAGCCTGTGGGTACAGTCCGCAGGCGGCATGCACCGGCGTTAATAAGACCCATGCCTCCTGGAATCCCACTGCACAGAGCGCTAATCTGGTCGCGGGGTCCTGAGCGGAAGAAACGGAGTAGCGCTTGTCCGATCCCGTATATGAATAGTCGCTGTAATACTTGTTCAGCAGCGTATCGAAATCCTGCCAGCCATAGGTGCCGTCACTGTTGACGACAGTACCTGCAGTGCTGGTCTGTGATCGTGCTCCGCCCGGGCGCGATGTATACACCCTTGTTCTGAAATACTCGTTCGAGTACTCTTCTCTGTGCAGAAGGAAAGTATTGTTGTTATCGGCGTCCGTCACCTTGATCTCAATGACCTTATCTGCCATCGTGACGGTGAGTCTCTCTTCGGTGCGGAAGGGCTTGAGAGATGTGAGTTTCCAGTCATCGCCGGTACTCTCCACTCTAATCAGCTGGGGATCGGTGAATTCGACATGGTCAGCCGCGCTGACATCTGCGTCTATACAGAGACGCTCAAAAAGTTCGGATGCGAGGATCTCGCTCCCCCCTTCGATGCTGATGGTCTGTCCCTCATACTCGAAATCGACTGTGTAAGTGGCCGCATCCGATGCGGCAAGAGCAGATCCGCTTCTGGTAAACGGCATGATTCCCATGGCAAAAATGAGCAGCGCAAACACTGCTATCGCAAGCCATTTATTCATTTTAACGATATGCCGTTTTGGATTCATGATCTGCTCCAATTGATATGAGAACCCATAGATAATATATTTTAGCATAAACACCTATAAACTGTGTCAATTTTTTCACACTTTCGCATCAAATATTTACTTCTCGCCTTCCTGCGAACAATTCGTGGAAATCGCTTTAGCGTGGTAGTATAATAAATCCCAGGAGGGCACTGCAATGAAAATGAAGAAATACGCTAAACTATTCTTTATCTGCACATTCGCGCTGATCATGTCGGTCATATCTGCGTCAGCAGTTTTCGCCGAGGAGCCCGCTCCCGGCAGCGACCCGGCAGTGATCCCCGTCGAGCTCGGTAAACAAAACCAGAAAGATTTTCTCACCAATGAACCAAACCAGGAAGTGATCTTCTCCTATACGGCGAAGAGCAGTAAAATGGTCTATTTCAATTTCAGATCATCCCACCCTTCCAAGATGGTCCTGACCGATGGTGACGGAAACATTATCCAGACGAGAGATCCCGGCGTCTCCCTGCAGAAGAATCAGTGGGCGCCTGAAGGCAGCACGTTTTATATGCACATGACCCCGTCCGATACTCATGTTCTCTGCTGGGTCTTCGTTACTACGGAAAAGAGCACGTCTGTGGAACCACCCGATAAAGCTGTAGCCAGTATTGCCATGTTCGAAGAGACAAACTTTTATGGCACCTTGGACGCAGCGTTCGAATCATGGTATGAGGGCAGCACCCTTAAGCTTCTCAAAGATCAGGAGCTGACCAGGACGAAAACTGTGTTGAGCGCGAGTTTCAGCAGCATTCCCAGAACGCTGGACCTGAATGATCACAGTCTTACGCAGAAGAACGGCGGGCGTATCTTTTACATCATGTCCCCCTGCGGCCTGAACATCATCGACAGCGCTTCGGAGAAGACCACGCATTATTACAATCTCCCTGACGAGAGCAAACCTGCGACGATTTCAGACAGCCCGACAGACTACTCCTTTGAAGGCGGATACATCACAGGCGGAGATTCGTGGGGAGATAACCCCGGAGGAGGCGGAATCTACATTGAACCTGGCGCCAGCCTGACCATGACCGGAGGGACCATCTTTGGCAACCGTTCGATCTGGGGCGGCGGCGTATATGCCGGGTCTACCAATAGCACAGATCGCACAGCCTCGTTTGTTATGTCAGGAGACGCTGCGATCATCGGCAACATTTGCAAAGTACGTGATTTTTCGGGCGCCTCTGCCGGGGGGATGTTCCTGGGCTATGGTGCTGTCTTCCAAATGCAGGGCGGCGCCATCAGACACAATGCCGCTCTTCACAGCGATTCGAATAAGAGTGACGACGGCGGAGTCGTTATCGCGCATAACGCTTCCTTCACGATGAGCGGCGGAGAGATCAGCGGGAACTTCTCATCGGAGGCTCGCGGAGGCGTGAGCAGTTATGACGAGAGCACCATCGCGATCTCCGGAACGGCAAAGATCACAGGCAATACGGCCGGCACATCCGCCGAGAACGTCTATCTTCCCGCGGGCAAGAAGATCCACGTCGGAGAAGCCTTGAGCAATGAAGCTTCCATCGGTATAACAATGGAGCGCCCCGATGTGTTCACCTCCGGCGGGAAGATGACCAAGGACAGCATTGGCTGTTTCGTCAGCGACAACGAAAACTATCAGGCGGTGCTCAGCGGCAGTGAGGCGAAACTTGCAGTCAAGGATTCCGTCTCATCCGCAATGACGGCCAAAGGCAGGACAGTCAAGATCAGATCGAAAGCGAAGAAACTGAAGAAGAGCAAAGCGATCTCCGCAAAGAAAGCCTATCGAATCAAAAATCAAACCGGCAAACTGACCTACAAGAAGATCAATAAAACCGGGAAATCAAAAATCACGGTCAATAAAACCACCGGCAAGATCACGCTGAAAAAAGGTCTGAAGCGCGGGACTTATAGAGTGAAAGTAAGAGTGACGGACTCCGGTGATGAGAATCATCCGAGCTGCAAACAGACAGCGACGGTAACGATCAGGGTGACGAAGTAGGCGTACTGCATATCGCCTGCTCCCTCCTGGCCGTCACAGTCTTTGCGCCGTCACAGCCTTTGCATCGTTACAGCCTTTGCATCATTGCCTGAACGATCTTTGCTCCGTTCTTTGCGGCCGATTTCTTAAAGGTTTCGTATTCGACGTTATGCGACCCGTCGGATTTGTCGGAAATAGCGCGGATCACGACAAAAGGCGTGTCGTTCAGGTAGCAGACCTGCGCGATGGCAGCGCCCTCCATCTCACAGCACAGCCCGCCGAAGTTGGACGTTATGGTCTCCTTTTGCTCGGCTGTACTGATGAATTGATCTCCTGAACAGATCCTGCCTTCATAGGATTTAATATCGGAAGCGGCTTCGTTTACCGCCTCCAGGGCTGCCTTGCGCATTGCCTTATCGGCGGGGAAGGCATACCTTCCTGTATACGGTATTTCCCCCTTCTTGAAACCGATCGCCTCCACATCGAAGTCATGCTGAACAGCATCGGTCGATATGACGATATCGCCGATATCGAGTTTATTGTCGAGCGATCCGGCAACGCCGGTGTTTATGATTTTCGTGCAGCCGAAATCATCGATCAGCGTACTTGCGCAGATCCCGGCATTTACCTTGCCCATACCGCACTGAACGATGACCACCTTCTTATCTTCGAGCACGCCCTCACAGTACTCCATATCCGCCTTGGTCGTGGTGTTAGTGATCTCCGCCTCATCCTTCAGAAGCGCCACTTCTTCTTCCATTGCGCCGATGATGCCAATGGTTTCCTCTGCGGTTTCCGCATCTTTTTGCGCGCATCCGGCAAATGACAAACACGCGAAAAGGATCAGAATGCTGATCGCTGTAATTGTTCTCAGTTTCATCACTTCTCCTCACTTCTGCTTTTTCGTCACTTCATGAGATAGGAAAAGACGAGATACGCGGTCTTCAGTTCATCGTGCCGGATCCAGCCGTTCTCACCGATCCTCATGATATCATCGGTGATGATCTCCGCGCCCAGCTGCTCGACCGCATAGCGGTCCAGATCCACTACCGACTTGTTCTCATCCCGGTAACGTCCGGCGATATTCCGGTCCACATCGCCTTCATTGGCGATGACCACGTCTACCCTGCGTTTTCCCAGATACCGATTCAGCACCGCTATGTGATCGCTGACTGTATATCCGTCTGTTTCCCCAGGCTGCGTGCCCAGGTTCGAGATGTACATTATGGGAGCATCCACCTGCTCCAGCGCCCGCTGGATATCCGGGATGATCAGATGCGGCAGCGTGCTCGTATAAAGGCTGCCCGGACTCAGTATGATCAGGTCCGCTTCCGCGATCTTCTCGGGGATCTCCGGATTGATCTCCACCGGATGATCGTATGCCAACCGATCGATACGCTCGATATTCCGGCTCACCTCACTTTCGCCTACGTACTCCCCGTTCTTTCCGTAGCCGATCAGATCCACCTTATCCTCCGTGATCGGGAGCACCGTACCCTTCACACGCAAAAGCTGGCTCATATATTTTGAAGCTTCCGTCAGGTTTCCCTTCAGGTCGATCAGCGCTGCCAGCAAAACATTTCGCACAGGATGGTTTTTCAAGGATCCTTCCTGCTCGAACCGGTACCGCAAAAGCTTGACGAAATCATCGTCCACATTTGCCATCGCCAGAAGCACCTTGCCTAGATCGCCCACTGCCGGAATATCTAATTCCTCGCGCAGAACACCGGTCGAACTGCCATCGTCACTGACGGCGATGACGGCTGTCACATCCACCGGGAACAGTTTCAATCCATTCAGGATACACGACAGTCCGGTACCCCCACCAAAAATTACGATCTTTTTCATCACTTTCGCTCCTCCGGCTTCTTCTGCTCGTCAACTGCATTCTCCGCCGATCCATCGACCAGACGTTTTGGTCTCTTGACTTCCGGCTTCTTTTTTGGTTTTTTCACAGGTTTCTTTTCAGCCGGTTTCTTCTCATCCTTTTCCGATGACTTCTCCACAGGCGGAGCATTCTTCGCCGCTTCTTTGTTGATCTTTCTCTGCTGGATCGCGCCTTTGATGAACCCGGCTCCCATGCTTGCTATCGCAAACAATACCAGGAACAGAATCGCATACTTGATTGACATACTCTCACACTCCTCCTATTCCAAATACTTCCCGTAAGGCCGTATTAAGATCATCATCCGTTTCCAACGTTCTTTCTTCGACCCTACCATCCGAACAGATCGTAAGCTTATCTTTTCGTAAACAAGCTGATCCGTTTTCTCTGAAGATCTCGACGATGATCCCCTGAGTCACGGGACTTGTCTCTGCCATGCAGGCGTAGTAGTTCAAAGGGATCAGATCCACTGCTTCCACCGGCTGAGGAACAAAGCTCACCATCGTCATCCGTTTCCTGCCTTTGCATCCTTCAAACAGGATGGTGTCGCCCTCCCGATTCATTTTATACGAATAATAGTGAGGCGAAATAACTGCCGGCTGCCAGCCTGAGCCTTCATCGAGTACCACAGGCCCCGCCGGAGAAGGCAGACCCAGCCCTACGTCCACATAATACCGGATATCATCTATGGTGACGATGGCAGCGCAATGGGTCGGCACGACCGGATCGGCAGAGCCGAATAAGCATTTCACGATTACGGGGAACAGGTCGTAACCCAGTGACCGCAGGAGAGCAAAAAACAGCAGATTGATCTCAAAACATCCTCCGCAGCCACGCTGGATGACGATTTTTTCATAGATGTCCGGAATAGCCAGAGAAGGACAGTTCTGATTTCGATAAAAGTCCAGGTTGCCATAAGGAATATGCGTCAGATTCTTCCTCGTGAGTTCCTGTAAATTATCCAGGGTCGGCCTTCGATCGCCGTGATAATCGATTCTTTCCAAATACTGATCTATATCCGGAATATCTTCATATAGACCGGAAAACAAAAATGCCATTTATGATCAACCTCCTGCTGGGGCAGCCGTCAATGTTATACTGAATTATACCAAAGTACGTCGATTGAAAAAAGCCCTGGGAATGTACGATATTCCCAAGGCTTTGACTGTTGAATCGTTTCGGTTATTTCACAACGACCTTGATCTTTTTGGCAACGCCGTTCTGCGCGTATGCGTATACGTAGCAGGAGCCCTTCGCCCACTTGAGCGTTACCGAAGTTTTCGCCTGCTTTGTCGAGTTCAGCTTCAGTGTTGAGAATACAGAGCCTGCGGGATCCGTATCCGCCTTCATGCTCGTGATGGCCTTATCAGCCGCTGCCGCACTTGCCCCAGGGCCGACAGGTGTTCCATCGATACCCATTTCATAGGTTCTCCTCCAATACACATACTTTTTTTATAGCTACGCGGGAATAGTTACAACCATTCGGGTGTCGGTGTTATGGCCGAAAATGTCTACCGTATTTGGCTGCAAATACCCTCTTTCCTACCAGATGAGCTTCCAGATCTTGAAGCCGACATAGCCGTCGTCATCTTCAAATACTTTCTCAAAGGCTGGCTCATCGGCAGAGGCCTCGTCATCCTCAGGGTCCGATACTTCGCTCTTCTTTATTGTATCATCTGAGATATAGAGCCTCCACAGCATCTCTTTCTGCCTCTTCTCGAAGAACTCCTGCACCTCCTTATCGGTCGAACTAATATCATCGCTCCCGTCCGGCAGCGACGTGTGCACAGTTTTAACCGGCACCATGTTCTCCCCGTCATAGTCCCAGTTCCCGTAGTACTCGAAGACCCCGAGCTGTTCGGTCATGGTCTCATACATCGCGAGGTAGACTTCCCTCGGGTCGCTCGGATGCAGTAAAGCCTCCAGCTCTGCAGCCTCACTGCCGCCGAAGCCGTACTCATCCGTCAGGGCTCTGATCGAATCGTCCTTATCCATCACCACTACTTTATACAATGCATCAAAGCCTCCTGCTTTCCCAAGCTTGTCGGTGAGCATATCGACCGGCTTGTCGCCCGACGTCGAAATCATCTTTAT
>CACXCQ010000329.1 GCA_902766185.1 uncultured Eubacteriales bacterium | reverse complement strand
CGGATCTGATATCCGGTGATGCGGGATTTCGACATCTTCATCGCCTGCTTTTTCCATTTGACGGTTATTGCTTTCTTCGCTTTCGTCAGTTTTTTCAGGCTCGTTCCCTTGGGATCGATCGTGTACATTGCCGTAACATCGCCGGTGTAGTTTCCTTTTCCGGTGACGGTAACCGAATATGTCCCGACATTCCTGGACGATTTGTCCGACCATTTCACTGTGTAGTCCGTTCCGGGCTTCAGTGTCCCGTCGCCGACTTCCGTGATGCTTGGCTTTCTGACTTTGCCGTTATAGGTGAAGGCGGTTTTAGACAGTGTGACGAAACCATTCGTGGCTTCGATCGAAGCTGGATAGATCGACGGTCCTCTTTCTACACGCTGCGGCTGCGTTTCTCCATGTTTGGCGTCTCCTACAGCCTTATACCAGACGTAGTACTTCCCTGCTTCCGTCGCCGCCGGGATCGCTGTGGTGAACTCTCCCGTCGGCTCTGTCTCCGTGCCAAAGGCATAGTACATCTCTCCATTCTCCGCCACGCCTGGCTCGACGAGTTCCTGCGAATCTCCGTTATATTCAAGGCCCTTCTTATGAACGGGGGGTTCAACGACTACAGCCGAGTTCATCTTGACCTGGATCTGATATGTCCCGGTGTATGCTCCCATACCCTCTACGGTGAATTCCACCGTCTTCGTCGCTTCGTTATAATTCGTGCACGTCAGTTTATAATCTGTACCATTCACAAGCGCAGCGGGTTTTGCCACGACCGTATCACCCTCGCTCGACGGGAAATACTCGATCGAAAGATCATTTGCGACGGCCGCTTCGATCTCAGCCTGGGAATTGCACTCATAGTTCTTTTTTACGCCGGAGACATTAAGCAGCTGTTCATCAAATTCCCTGTTGAGTATTTTGGATTTGATCGTTGCCGGATCCTCGTAAAAATCGTCCAGGAACCAGACATCCGGATGATCGGTAAAGTTTGAGATGTAGTCGCGGTACGAGGCGTAATGCGTACCGGCAACGCCGCTTCCCTTTTCAACATAATCCGCGCCGAATTTTTTCTTTGTATTATTGTGCAGCGCATATTCGTCAAACCAGTCCGCATATGGTGTATTATACAGACTCTTTATGTCTGCTGAGATATACTCCTTACCCTCAGAGTCCAGAAAATCAAACGTGGGTTCCGTGCAATACTTTGTTATATGCGCAAACGCTTTATCAACATTTGGCTCATAGGAGTTGGAGGACTTCTCTGACATAAGGAAAACATTCTCGGTTATATCAGCATAATACGCGTTTCCATTGATGTCCGGAACGTAGTCTATCGTATGGTCCAGCCAGCTTGGATTCAATCTGACGAACCTGCACGGCAGATCAGCCGCGTGGCACAGGTTGGAATAGAATATCGCGATGCCTACGCATACTGATTTTTCATCTTCCTTCATTGCGCCATATGCATCCCACTGATGGCTGTAATAATCAAAATTATAGGAGCCACCCCACAATTCCCAATCATAAACAACACGCTTATTCGCCCATATCGCAAGCGTATAATATTTTTCCAGATCGCTCATCTCAGGCTTAATGATCTCTGAGACGACCCGTTCACATTCTGTGATCGTATATTGCTTCTGGTCTACCGACAGAACGAAATTCTTCTGGAATGTGGCAGGATCCTCATGCACGTGACTCTCTTCTTCCGCCCACACAGGATCCGTAAACGAGACGAAGATCATTGCTGCCGCAAGCAGCACCGGTAAAAACATGGTGCACGTTATTCTGTTATTTCTTATGCTCATCCTTTCCCCTTCCTTCCGTGAATCTTTTTTCGTATTCTTATTCCGGCCTGCCGGCATACTCGATGCACAGCATGGTCAGATCATCAAACTGCTCCGACCCATCCACAAAATGTTCGACCGCTTCCTGAACGTTTCTGAGAATCTGCGCAGGCGTTGCGTCCGGTTCCGCGTTCAGCGCGTCGAGCATCCGTTCTATACCGAACATTTCATCCTCCGCGTTTGTCGCCTCGGGTATCCCATCCGTGTAGAGGAACAGTTTTGTTCCCGGTTTGAACATGAGCTCATATTCTCCGTATTTTATGTTGTTCATGCCGCCGATGACAAAGTTATGCTTATCCCGCAGCAGTTCAAATCGTCCATCCGGCTGCCTGATCACAGGATATTCATGTCCGGCATTGGAAGCGACCAGCTTCCCGGTGGACAGCTCCAGAATACCAAGCCAGACAGTCACAAACATCTTCAGGCTGTTTTTGGCGCAGATGGTGGCGTTCGCGGCAGTCATGATCTCTGCGGGGGATTTCCCGACCATAGCGTTATCGGCCAGAACGATCTCTGAGGCCATCATAAACAGCGCCGCGGGTATACCTTTGCCGGACACATCTGCCATGACTAGACACAGATGATCATCGTCAATGCGGAAATAGTCATAGAAATCGCCGCCAACTTCTTTCGCCGGATTCATGCTGGCGGAAATGGCGTAGCCCAGCGTTTGCGAGAGATCACAGGAACTCTCCGGCAATGTTTCAGCCTGGATCTGGGCGGCAAGGGACAGCTCTCTGCCGATGCGTTCTCTCTCCGCCTCCTCCCGGTGTTTCTCCTCCAAGATGCGCAGTTTACGCCGGTGGTACAGATAAAACAGGAATCCGGTAAGCAGCAGCATCGCAGTAATGATCCCAAGGTTGAACCCCAGGTACTCGGTGACCGCTTTCTGTTTGATGATGGAGACGGATTGCACGTCGTTTTTCTGTCCGTCTGCCGTCTCCTTCAGTTTTATTTCAAAGCGGTAGCTTCCGCCGGGCAGATTCGTGTAGGTTACCGCCCGAAGATCGCTTCTGTCGACCGTGGTCGCCTCATGGTCATATCCCTCCAGTCGATAAGAGACGCGGGGATCCATCAGCGAAAAATCGATCACATACGGGTATATCTTCAGGGTCCTCGTCCCCGGCGGCACGGTGAACCCGCCCGCTTCGTCCGGGAAGCAGCGTTTGCCGTCGATATCGACAAACGGAATCACGATCCGCATATCGCTGGCGCTCTCAAAGGATGTTTCAATGTTGACTTTTGCGACTCCTGCACTTCCGGCAAGGAACAGATCCCCGTCTTCGTCCAGCTCACTGTAGGAGTTGGATGTTGCCGAATATGGAAGACCATTTGGGATTCCGAGGAACAGCGGCTCCAGAGGCTCCCCCGCCTCAAGCGCCTTTGAGAAAAAAACATTGATCCCGCTGCCGCCCAGAAGCCACAGATCGCCCCTGCTGTTTTCGTACAGGTCGTAGTTGTTGGCATACGGAAATCTCTGGATAGTCTTGATCTTATGATCCGGTGTAATCACAGCGAGGGCGTCCCCGGTGACGATCCAGAAGAGATCCTGTGTGCGGCTTCGTTTCACGCGCAGGATGATATCCGAGTCCAAACCATCATCAGCGTCGATGGTTTGGATTCCATCGGGTCCGATGAGATAAATACCGCCGCCATCCGAACCCGCGATGATCTCATGATCGTATCCCTCCGTAATCGTCAGGATCATCGGGATGTCGAGTCCATCTTCACGCCCGTATTCTTTGATCACGCGATCACCTTTGATGACGGCGATGCCATTGTTCGTCGCCACCAGCATGGAGCCATCCTCGCATTCGCTTACCGTACGAACACGTTCATCAGGAAGTCCGTCTTCTTCTGTAAACTGTGTGATCGTCCCATGATCATAGCGAATGAGCCCCGGTCCCCGCGACGTGGATATCCAGAGCCGATCTTTGCTGTCGCGGATGATCGAGCGGATGCGGACGCCATCCATGTACTTCAGCAGGTCGGAAGCATCTATCGATGCTCCGGAGGCGGTGACCGCATTCGTGAGCGGAAGGCGATCGAGCATTTTTCCGTCTTTGATGACGATCAGTCCTACATCCGTTCCGACAAACAGCCGCCCGTCATCCATGCATGTGGAGTTGACAACAATATCAGGCATCCCGTATTTGGCAAAGAGATCCGTAAAACGATTGGGAACGATCTTCACAACGCCCTGACGTTCGGACGCGATCCACAGATTTCCATCCATATCGGTCATGACACCGCAAAAGGAATCGTCCATCGGGATATCCCATAGCATGCGCGCTTTATCCCCTTCCAGCTTTCCGAATCCTTTTCGTGAACAGATCCACAACTGACCGCCGATGAATTCAAGGCAACTCACGCTCTCTAGCGGGGATACATCCAGCGTATCCCAGGAATCAAAGCCTTTTTTCAGGCTCCCGTGGCATACATTGTGTTCTGTTCCGACATAAAGATATCCGGGCTTCTCGGGATCAGGAAGCACGGCGGAAATCTCCTCAAACGGATAGTCATCTGGTGTATAACAGGAAAGCAGTTTTCCTTCTTTCAGCACGATCAGTTCACCGGTGTTCAGAACGCCGTAAACCAGGCCGTCGATGCCGCTGCGGAGTTCCTTGACCGCCTGCCCGGCGATGCGTTTATCCTTCAGAACGTTGAACTGCAGATCGGCATCGATCGTGGCGATCCCCGCTGCGCTGGCAACGTAGATCATGCCCTGTCTGTCCTCTGTGATGGAACGGATGCTGTCTGAGCCCAATCCGTCGGATTTGTCCCACTTCCGGACATCCCCGTATTTCATGCGAAAAACGCCCGCATCGTTTGTCCCGACCCACAGCCATTGCTTGCTGTCGACGAACAGGCACCGCGCATTCGAAAGGCCCTCCACAGCTTCGATACGTTCGAAGCGGCTGCCGTCGTAGCGGATCAGTCCCGAGTAGGTTCCGAACCAGATGAACCCCTCAGCGGTCTGCGCGATCGCGGTCACCTCGGAGGATGGCAATCCGTTTCTATTGTTGTACAGAATCGCAGAATACCCTTCACTTTGTTCCAGCGGATCGACAACCGGGGACACATTCGGATTGCCGGAAGTGTTTAATGGCACGTTTTCTTCCGCGCAGGTTCCCGCTTCTGTCCACAAAGGCAGAAGGAGCGCAATAAGCAGCAGACAGAATAACGATATTCTGAATGTTGTCCCTTTCCTTTGTTTCAAAACCATGACCCCCTCCGAGACTGCTTTCGAAAAAAAACAGGCAGCTGTTCATGTGTGCACTACTCTATTGTAATTTTACGTCAATTATTTTTACGTGTAAATAATAGTTTGTCCTTTGGGGGGTCTTGCTCCACAATTAAGACTTGACCCAGTTGCTTGCAGCAGACCCCTATTTTGCCCCCTTTTACAAGATTTACAAATCGATTTCTTGCATCGGGGCCGGGAAACAGGCCGCCGTGTATGCAGATACATCCAGCGGCCCTGTATGCGCGCGACCAGCCTTTGCAGACGAAAAAGTCGAGATCTTCTTGGGGTTGAACCACTCCGGAAATTGACTGACAAAAGCCTATCTTCTTAATACATGAAGAAGCTCATGCTGCAAAAGCCCCTCGACAAGATCCGCGTTACGGAGATCTGCCGGGAGGCTGAGATCGAGCGCCCTACTTTTTATTATCATTTCAGGGACAAGTACGATCTGGTCGCCTGGATCTTCACGCGCAACGCCTTTGAGACGGATGTCCTTTCCGCCAGCTCGGCGGCGAAGAGCATGAACAGGATGCGGCAGGACTATCTCTTTTATAAGCGTGCCTACGAGGACAACATCACTCCGGCGGAAACGATCGTGGAAATGATGTTCTATTCCATGCCCGAGGGGTTGCAGAGGATCTTCTTCCCGACGAAAAAACGCTTGTCGGAGGGAGCACGATGATATACAATAAGATACAGTAATACACAGTAATGAAAAGGAGTGTGAGTCCAATGGCTGGAGATATGAAGTTTTTGACGGTAGAGGATGTTGCAGAGATGCTGCAGGTAACGAGGACCACCATCTATAACCTGAAGAAGCAAGGGCTGCCGTTTATCAAACTTGGCAAGAACATCCGATTCGATGAGGAGGATGTGATCGACTGGGTCAGAAGCAATCGTCAGGTCGAGAAGAATGAATAGCTCTCT
>CACXCQ010000328.1 GCA_902766185.1 uncultured Eubacteriales bacterium | reverse complement strand
GGTGGTCAGCGTGTTGCTGCCTCCGCCGATGGTAACATCTCCACCATTGATGTCAAACCCTACGGGGATGCTTCCATCTGCGCCGTCTGAATGGATCGTTACGCTTTTATTAACGCTGGGCTGTTTTGTGTCCGCAGCCTTCCCGGTTACATTGATCACGTCTCCGTCTTCGGCTGCTTCAACGGCAGCAGCCAGGGTCGCGTACTTCCCGTCGGTGCCGTCGCCGGTACCGTCGACGATGAGCGTTTGGCCATATGCAAATGAATGCGAAGTTCCTCCAATAATTGCGAAGCCCGCGAGCATCACCGCTACCAGCGAAAGAACTGCGAACAAATGCAAGCTTTTCTTCGTAGCCATATCAGTTCCCCCTTAATCCGAATTGTCAAAAAGATATCAATCCTAATGTATGATAACCCTCCCCTAGACGGTAATGCAAGAAGTTTTTGAAACTAGTTACATCCTCTTGGACTTTTTCTGCTCGAGGCCTGGAAAACCACATAAACTCTATACGCTAACGCTTTGTCCCGGTAAAGGTTCGGCAAAGTATTGGCAACGGCAGGGCTCCAGTTAACGGCACTGTTTTCTTCATCCCCTATGCGTAAAAATACATTTCCCAAAGAAAAAGCTGTTGCCCGGGCATTCTTAAATGCCTCATGCAACAGCTCCATATGGTCGGAGAGACAGGATTTGAACCTGCGGCCACCTGACCCCCAGTCAGGTGCGCTACCAAACTGCGCCACTCCCCGCCGCTTTTGTCAGCGGAACTATTATAACAAATCCCGTTTCCGATTTCAACCATATTTTTCGAGAGTCTTCGCCTGCGTCTCGCGAGCGTCGTCTCTCATGTCATTTCCACGTTTCAGGACACCCGCGATCAATAGGTCACTTACGATCAATACCCGGTGTAGCGCATAACAAAAGATATCCTCCGGTATCTGGCCTTGCTCATGTGCTTGACCGCGATGGATCCGGCGGACCAGTTCGCCGACGCGGCTTCGGCCAGCTTTTGCTCGCCGACATACATGGCTACATGTCTGCGGGTCACCAGCACATCACCTTTGCGGAGCTTGCGGTAGGGCGGCTTGCCGACGCACTTCCAGCAGCCGTAGCGGTAGTAGGTCCATTTGGCCATGCCGATCCCCGAACCCGCCCTGCAGGCCTTGAGCATCTTCGGGTGTCTCGCCCCGTGAGCGTAGGCGGCGTGGACGAAAGGATTGCAGCAGTAGGTCTTCCGGTATCGCGCGCTGGGTTTGTTGTACCTGCGGGGGCCGTAATTCGTCTTGCAATAATAGCAGCCGTAGTTGTGGGCGCCCCGCCCGGTCCCATAGGCGAAACTGTTGTCCCCGGCGATGCGCTCCGCCCAATCCACTGCTGCATCCACCTGCTCCTTCCTGGTGCTCCTGCGGCTGATGACCGTGATCTTCTTTTTTGCCGGCAGATAGATGCCGCCTCCCACCTGCGTGACCGTGATGACCGCTTTCCCGTTTTTCTTTCTCGTGACCTTTCCTGCTTTTGTGACGGAAACGACGTTTGGTTTGCTGCTGCGGTAGCTCACGGCCATGCCGGAACTGGCGTGTGCATTGATCTTCGCCTTCTGCTTCAGGTTCGTCAGCGTTATTTTTTTCGGTGAGCGGATGCTCTGCGTCTTCAGGAATTTCCCGCAGGAAATGATGGCGCGCACCTTCTTCGACGCGCCGATGCCAGATACGGGCTCGCTCTGTACGTATACGGTCAGCTCGCTGTTGCGGTCCAGTTTCCCCTTCACGATTGCCTCCGGGATCCGGATCCGAAAGTCCGCCGCCCGTCCCCCTGCGTTATTTATCTTCTTCTGGAGGAGAACGGTCTGGCCATCCTCGCCATAGACGCTTATGACCTGACCTCTTGCGCGGGAAAGCCGCCCCGCCACCGCCACCTCGGAAATGTTTTCCGGCGCCAGACACGACTCGTCGATGGTCAGCTTCGGCACGCTAAGCGCATACGCGGACAGGCCGACCGTGGCAGGCAGAGTGCCTGAAACGGACAGTTCCGTTGTGGCGGGCAGAGCCGCTGCGACGGGCAGGACCGCTGTGAGCAGTACCGCTAGCAGCCCTGCTATCGATCTCCTTCTCATCTCCGTCTCCGGCGCAGTTGCAGACAGGCCATCACACCTAGAAGCGTCAGGCTGGCCACCATCCAAAGCAGGCTGTTCACGGGGAGCGCATCGCCGGTGCGCGGACTCGTTCCCGTGCCGGATGCACCCGCTTCACTCGCGGCCCCGGTATCGGCGGAGCCGTCCTCTTCTGCATCTATGTCCGCTTCAGTTGCTTCCGGATCCTCATCCGCTCCCGCATTCGCGCCTTTACTGCCGTTGCTCTCAAGACCGTCTCCATCCGCTCCCTCCGCATTGTTCTCTCCGGGCTCTTTACTACCGCCCGTTCCCGAGGACTCGTCATCGGTCTTCGCCGATTCTTCGTTTCCATCGC
>CACXCQ010000327.1 GCA_902766185.1 uncultured Eubacteriales bacterium | reverse complement strand
TCCGGCTTAGACCAGCTCCAGGAACACCATTTCGGCGTTGTCGCCCTGGCGGGGGCCCAGCTTCAGGATGCGGGTGTATCCGCCCTGTCTGTCGGCATACTTCGGCGCGATCTCGTCGAAGAGCTTGCTGACGACGGATTCATCGTAGATGTACGCGAGAGCCTGGCGTCTGGCGTGAAGATCGCCGCGCTTGCCCAGGGTGATCATCTTTTCAGCTTTTCTTCTGGCTTCCTTCGCTCTGGTATCGGTTGTCGTGATCCTGCCTTCTCTGAGCAGGTCGGTGACAAGATTTCTCAGCATCGCCTTCCGGTGAGCGGAGTCTCTGCCTAATTTTCTATATCCTGGCATTTCTGCTTCCTCCTATCTTATTATTCGTCACTCTGCCTCAGGCTGAGTCCCAGTTCCTCAAGCTTTTTCTTGACTTCATCAAGAGACTTTTTGCCCAGGTTTCTGACTTTCATCATATCCTCTTCGCTCTTGTGGGTCAGTTCCTCTACGGTGTTGATCGCCGCGCGCTTGAGGCAATTGAAGGATCTCACCGACAGTTCCAGCTCTTCGATGGTCATCTCCAGAGCCTTCTCCTTCTGGTTCTCTTCCTTCTCTACCATGATCTCCATTCCCTCCGCCGAGTCATTCAGCTCAACGAACAGGTTCAGGTGCTCCTGCATGATCTTCGCGCCGATGGAAACGCCCTCGCTGGGGGTTACCGAACCGTCTGTCCAAATCTCGAGGATCAGCTTGTCGTAGTCGGTGACCTGTCCTACACGGGTGTTCTCCACGGTGAAGTTGCACTTGCGGACCGGGGTGTAGATGGAATCCGTGGGAATCACGGAAATCGGCGTGTTCTCATCCTTGTTCATCTCTGCGGGGACATAGCCTCTGCCTCTGGCCATATTGATCTCCATGACCAGTGTAGCGCCTTCGTCCAGCGTCGCGATGTGCAGATCCGGATTGAAGATCTCAATGTCAGAATCCACGAGAATGTCAGCCGCTGTGACCTCTTTGGGGCCTGCCTCGCTGATGATCACGCGTTTCTCGTTCTCTCCCGAAAGGCGGATCGCCAGCTTCTTCAGGTTGAGGATGATCTCCGTCACATCTTCCTTCACGCCGGGGATCGTGGAAAACTCATGCAGGATCCCGTCGATCTTGATGGATGTGACCGCAACGCCCGGCAGGGAGCTGAGAAGGATCCTTCTCAGGCTGTTGCCCAGGGTCGTTCCGTAACCTCTTTCCAGAGGCTCCACGACGAATTTTCCGTAATTGGGATCGTCGCCTGTATAGATACATTCGATTGTCGGTTTTTCGATTTCGATCATAAAAAACCTCCTTGTGGTTTTCAATTATTTCGAGTACAGCTCGACGATCAGGTGCTCCTCAATGGGAGTATCGATCTGATCTCTCGTCGGCTCGGCCAGAACGGTGCCCTGCAGCTTCTCTCTGTCAACGGAGAGCCATCCCGGGATACCGACTTCCATCTCTTTGATCTCCTTGAACTTCGGAGAGCTCTGGCTCTTGGCCTTGACGGCGACTACGTCACCGGGCTTCACCAAGTAGGAAGGAATGTTGACCTTCTTGCCGTTTACGGTGTAGTGTCCGTGCGTGACCAGCTGACGAGCTTCTCTTCTTGTCGTGGACAGTCCCATTCTGAAGACCACGTTGTCCAGTCTTTCTTCCAGCATGATCAGCAGGTTTTCACCGGTGATGCCGCTCTTTCTGGACGCCTTGTCAAATGTGTTTCTGAACTGCTTTTCCAGAACGCCATAGATGAACTTCGCTCTCTGCTTCTCTCTAAGCTGCAGGCCGTAATCGCTCATCTTTCTGCGGCCGTTGCCGTGGGGCTGCCGTCTGGATTCCTTGAAGATACCCATGTGGCTGGGGTCTATCTGTAATGATCTGCATTTCTTTAAGATCGGATCTCTGTTTACTGCCATAATGTCCTCCTCCCTTCAATCAGACTCTTCTACGCTTCGGCGGTCTGCATCCATTGTGCGGTATCGGTGTGATGTCCTTGATCATGGTAATCTCAAGGCCCGCCGTCTGGAGTGCTCTGATCGCGGCTTCTCTGCCGGATCCGGGACCCTTCACGTAAACTTCAACGGTCTTCAATCCATGTTCCATGGCAGCCTTTGCAGCTTCCTCAGCAGCAGACTGTGCCGCGAACGGAGTGGACTTTCTGGATCCTCTGAATCCCAGGGATCCGGCGCTGGACCAGGACAGTGCGTTTCCTGCCATATCGGTCAGCGTTACGAGTGTATTGTTAAAGGTAGCCTGAATATGAGCCTGGCCTTTTTCAACATTTTTGCGTTCTTTTCTCTTTTTTCTAACAGCTTTCTTTTGAGCCTTAGCCATGTTCTTCTACCTCCTTTACTTCTTCTTTCTGCCGACGGTTTTCTTCGGACCTTTACGGGTTCTGGCGTTCGTCTTGGTCTTCTGTCCTCTTACGGGCAGACCTCTTCTGTGACGAATACCTCTGTAGCATCCGATCTCCATCAGGCGCTTAATGTTCAGACTGACATCTCTTCTCAGGTCACCCTCTACCATGTAATCGGATTCGATGACCTTTCTGATCTTACCTGCCTCTTCTTCGGTCAGGTCTTTTACTCTGGTGGAAGGATCGATTCCTGTCTTCTCCAGAATCGCCCTTGAAGTCGACCAACCAATACCATAGATGTAGGTCAGTCCGGCTTCGATTCTTTTTTCATTTGGTAAGTCTACACCGGCTATACGAGCCATATTTTCCTCCTGTTCCCAT
>CACXCQ010000326.1 GCA_902766185.1 uncultured Eubacteriales bacterium | reverse complement strand
TGCTCTCCTCCGGCGCTTAGATTATATCATAGAACCCAAGGCTTACCCAAGGAGCTATCCAGACCGTTTACGAATCTGTTTCCTTACTGCGCCCGGGCGGGCAGTGCCCGAGCGGATTCCGCAGGAGCAGGGGCAGCCATCCGCGAAGTGAAGATGGAGAATCGCCCTGCTCTGCGCATGTCTGAGCGACCTTTGGGAGCGAGTTTGCGCAGGGCACGATTCTCTCTGAACGAGCGGCACTGGCTGCCTGCGACGAGGACTTAGCGAGGGCACTGCCCGGATCGGGCGCAGTATCCGTAACGACTTTTCAGCAAAACAGTTCTGACCAGCCTTTGCATCCTGATCTCGGTTATGCCCAGCCTTTGCGCCACATCACAAAATATAATACCCCTCCCTCACCAACCTCCTCACATCAAACGGATGCATCATATCAAACGTATCCGCATCCACCACGATCGTCTGCCCCGCAAGATCATACATCACAAACCCATTCCTCAGCGAACCAGCCTGCCCCGGCCCAGGATTCCTCCGATAGATCGTCGTCCAATGAACACTTTCCCCGCAAAGCCTTTCCGCCGCGATCAACGCAAGCCGATGCTCCACCGTTTCCTTTTCAAACCCGATCTCCGAAAACCTGGCGATCAACACCACAAGCTCCATCACCAGCTTTGGATACGAAATCACATGATCCGTCCATCTGCTATACAAATAGAGAATACCGTATGCCGAAACAGCAGCATGCTGAAATGCACCGTAATCAAACCTGTTTTCCTTAGCCTCACGCACAAGCTTCTCCCACTCCCTGACCGCGTCTTCATGTTTCCTTCGGATATAAAAATTGTCTACCCATACCGCCGGTCTGACAAACACATTTTCACTGCCCGCATCGCAATACATTTCACGGCCCGCTTCATCCACGCAATTGTTTGCGGTCCCGTTTTCCGGCCTTGCCCACCATTTCACGAAGTGAGGATCCTGTACGGAAGAACGGTCCGCCATCCAGAACGGTTCAAGACAAATGTCGTCCTCATGCAAAAGCTCTTTGATCTCCTCACAGCTCAGCAGAAAGGCGTAATCCTCGTCCTCTCCCTTTTCCCGGAAACCCTCTCCAGGCGTACGGTATGGCAGCAGAGAAGGAACCTCCAGCGGCGTGTCCGCCGGTACCGGAACGACCATGTTTTCGTCCCCATTTTCAAAGGTGTTCCGTATCCATTCCCCGTTCAGCCATTTTCTTAGCGCAGAACCCTTCCAATCCCCTGCGCCCTCTGTGTCAAGCGGCCTGCAATAAAGCCCCTCCTTGCTCACCAGCAGAATGGCATGGTTGACATCCTTGATGGCTATCCATTCCACCTCGTACGCCCACTGCTGCTCTTTGTCCGGCTGCCAGTAATGGGCAAATGTAATTTCGCTGTTTTCATTGATCTTCAGACAGGGAACCTCTCTGGTTTCTATTGGCAAACTTGAAATCATGGGATACCTCCTCTCTACGCAACGACCAGTAAGATCATATCTGACTATAGAATATCACCTGCTGCGGTCGTTCCTGTCATCTGCGAGGCGACAAAACGAAGGGCAAATAAAAAAGTCCCATCGGTGCGATGAGACATTCGCAGAGACCTCAACAGGAATCTGTGACGCGCGTGGACAGCCTTTGTTTATCATTATTTAACATCAGATCATCATTGTTGAATTGTTAATTATTGACATTTTCCATTATTTGGTATATCATGTGTCCATTCCACAGACGTTGGAATTGACGCTGATTCTTCTAATGCTATAATGGGGGTGCGAGATTAATGAAGCAGAAAGACCACACGCAGAAGACGCTGGAACAGTACAACGATATCTTTGCTGACATCCTGAACGTTCTCCTGTTTCATGGAGAGCACATAGTGGATCCGGATGATCTAACGGATGCCACTACTTTCAGCCAGTACAAGGCGGATATGATCGTGCATGGGCAGGACCGGGATGTGGCGAAATACTGGAAAAACGGGCGCATTCAGATTGCTTTGGTTGGGTTGGAGAACCAGACGGATCCGGACCGGGATATGCCTCTTCGTGTAATGGGATACGATGGAGCCGCCTATCGAAATCAGATGAATCGAGAAAAGGATGGCAAGGCTGCTAAGGACCGCTATCCGGTGGTGACCCTGATCCTCTATTTCGGTCATAAGCAGAAATGGGGCCAGTATCGATCTCTGAAAGATTGTTTTCTGATACCTCCGGAGCTGAACGCGTTCGTAAGCGATTATCGGATCAATGTATTCGAGATCGCCTGGCTTGACCGGGAGACCATCGACATGTTCCGCAGTGACTTCTGGATCCTGGCAGACTATTGTTATCAGATGAGAACGACGGGCAAGTATGAGCTGCCGCATAAGAAGATGCGGCATCCGGAGGAGGTGTTCGATGCTCTGAGCGCCTTCAGTCGCGACCAGCGGTTCCGGGAACAGTTCAAGGCTGTCCGTGATAAGAAGGAGGTCGAAGACATGCCAATTGATTCTTGGTTCGATCAGGTCGTTCCGGAGGCGGAAGCACGAGGCAGAGCTCAGGGTGAGGAACGCATGCAGCGTTTATATATCGAATTGGAGAAGGCAGATCGCATCCAGGATTTCGCGGCTGCCATGAAGGACCGCCAGCTTCTCCATCAACTCTACGACGAATTCAATATCGATAAGTGAGCGCCTTCCCGAACTTTTTCAGGTGTTCTGTTACTGCGCCCGGCCGGGCAGTGGCCGAGCGGGATTCCGCAGGCGCAGAATCAGCCATCCGCGAAGTGAAGAAAGAAAATCGCCCTGGCCTGCGCATGTCTGAGCGACCGAATGGGAGCGAGTTTGCGCAGGGCACGATTCTCTCTGAACGAGCGGCATTGGCTGTCTGCAGCGAGGACTTAGCGAGGGCACTGACCGGATCGGCAGCAGTACGTTTAACAGCTTATCAACCACGCTCCGTCCAGCTTTTGCATCTTAATCCCAGCTCTGTCCAGCCTTTGCGCTTCATTCAATCACGGCCAGAGTACCGACATCACCTGCCCGATCCCCCGGTCCAGATATTCATTCCAGAAAAACCAGTCATGCCTGCCCGGGCCTTCTTCATAACAGTGCTCCGCCCCTTCTGCTTCCAGGAATTCCGCAAAGGACCGGTTCGCATCGCAAAGCTCATCCTCCGTTCCGCAGGCCAGATAGAAATACGGAATCGGCTTTCCTGCTTTTTTCAGATCTCTGAGCTGCACCCGGGGATTGGAATCCGATGACAACAGCTGTTCAGGTCCGCCGAAGATCCTCTTCGCCAGCTCAAGCGGCAGCACATCCTCTTCCCCCCTCCCGATCGCAGCCGCCATATCCTCCACGTGGATCGCCGACGACAGCGCAACACACGCGCAAAAGTCCTCCGGATAACGGAGCGCAATGTGGACCGCGCCGTAGCCGCCCATGGACAGCCCGCCGATCAGCGTATTCTCCCGCTTAAGATCGATACCGAACGTACTCCGAATATACTCCGGCAGCTCCTTTCCCACGAACTCACAGTAATCCTCCCCGGGATACCCGTGATCCAGATAGAAGGAATTGCCCGTCGTGGGCATGAACACATTCAGATTGTACTGGATCGCGATCTGCTGCGCGTTGCCCCCGTAGAGCCAGTCCGTGTCCGTCCCCGTCAGCCCGTGGAGCAGGATCAGATTGTACGGCTCCCGCTCATAGTGCCGCAGGTCCCGCACCTCCTCCATCTCCACATCGTTGGGAAAAACAAAAGAGAAATTCGTGTGCTGCATCAGCGAACCCGCGTGAAATTCCATTCTTCCTGTTGCCATGATCAAACCTGCCTTTGTATCATCTGTAATGTCTTCTCGTCCGGCTTTCCGCCGTAGAACTTGTCCAGGACCTTGCCGAACACCTCGATCTCTGGATCCGCCTCCCGAAACAGCGTCATGCAGGAGCGGACCTTCATGGCGTCCACATACCCCACGATGCCCTCGATCCTTCCGTCCTGCTCGAGCAGCGCCTCGGAGATCTCCACCAACCGCTCCCGCAGAACGTCATTGTCCAGGTACTGCTTCGCCTCCTCCAGATCGCGGATCCCGTAATGATCCGCCATGCCGCTTCGCCCCAGCCCTTTAAGCTGCGGGAATATGTACCAGATCCAGTGGCTGACCTTCCGCCCCCGCCGGATCTCTCCCAAAGCCTGGTCATACCCGTCGTAGGACGCGTTCTGCGCACCGAGAAATTTCTTCGCGTCGAATCCTGCCATATGATCAACTCCTAACGCCTTACCTCCTGGTCTAACTTGCGTATTTGTATTCTATCACATTCTGCTCTGACCTGCCTTTACAGAATCCGTTTGTTGATCTCCAGCATCACGGACACGATCCCGGTGTCCTTCTTCCCGTAGAACTGGTTTGGCACCAGAGATCCGCTGTAAGGGTAGTTGAGCGCCACGCTCAGACCCAGGCTCTCGCAGAGCTTGACCAGGCCTTCGATGAGTTCGCTGTTGTAATAGTCCTGCTCCGTGCCGATGCACACGTCCGGGAAGTCCGTCCACCCGAAGATGCGGTTCACTGTCTCGTCGCTGAAGGAATGCAGGTCGATGATGAGGCAGTTTCCGTGCTCCCGGAGCATCTGTTCTGTTCGCTGGTTCAGTTCCGCGTGGTGGGCGTCGTATATCTCGGATACGGTCTGCCGGTGCTCCGGCGTCGGATGAAACATTGCCCTGCCTTTGCTGTCCCGGGTGTAGATGTATCCCATCCCGTAGGCTTCCATCGGCTCCGTGCCGTCCCGGAATCGCTCCACGTCGCAGAACAGCCTGGAGTACGGGAAGATCACGGCGTTTTTCGCAAAGGCTGGCGGGATCAGCTCCAGGATTCCGGTGTCGCACATGAACAGGTTCTCCTCCTCCAGCTCCTCCGGCGGGATCAGCGCTGTCCTCCGGTAGTCCTCCGGAATGTACATGGACGCATGGGGGACATGGATCAATACATTCTTCGTTGTGATACTCATAATAATACGCTCCTTTCTGTTCGCCATAA
This sequence comes from uncultured Eubacteriales bacterium, assembly GCA_902766185.1. Lineage (GTDB taxonomy): Bacteria > Bacillota > Clostridia > Peptostreptococcales > Anaerovoracaceae > Lentihominibacter. Next base: position 182 of record CACXCQ010000326.1, on the reverse strand, counting down.
GGAGCGCATTAAAAAAGTCCCATCGCTGCGATGGGACTCTTCTCTCGATCTGTATTCTCCCATCGCTCAGGCTTTAGCACCTTGCCATCCGGCAGGTTGCTGCACGATCATCGGGCCTGTCCCTAACGTGCTCTCTATGGTTTTCTTTAGTTTTTCTGGTTTTATTATACCGGAAAGGTGGT
>CACXCQ010000325.1 GCA_902766185.1 uncultured Eubacteriales bacterium | reverse complement strand
TGAACTTGTACAGCTCCTCTAAATTGCCTATCATTTTTTCATTCCCTCCTTCATTGTCAGTCACACTTCAGGCATCCGAATCAATAATAGTAGTACCCTGAACAGGCGCCCATTGCGAACAACAGAATGTAACCAAGTATTCCTACTCCGCAACCGATTCCTGCCCACTTCAGTTCATCCTTCGCTGCTGCGGGCTTCTTATCCCTGTCTATGATAAACAGGATGAGTCCGACAATCGGGAAAAGGAAGCTCAAAACTTTCATGCCGGTCGTGGCGCCTTCGTCTGTGGGTGTAACAGGAACGGCGCGTGTCTGCACTTCCTGCACAGGAGTCTGAACCGGTTCGGCGTTTATTTGCGTTTGCGGCGCGACGTATGGCTCTTCTGCTTTTGGAGGTTCGCTCACCATCTCATCAAGCAGCCGTGATTTTACTGTCTGGAATTCTTCCTCGCTTATGATGCCCTCGTCTAATAATTGTTTTGCCTCTTTCAGTTTTTCGACAGCACCTTTCGTTTCCTTTGGCTGCTCCGGAAGATCTTTGTTGATCGCACCAAGTAAGAAAGGCTCGATCATGTCTTTTTCAGAAAGGCTGTACGGGACCTGCATTCTCCTGCCTTTGTATGTGAATTGCCAGGCCGGAGATTCTCCGTCTTTGAGAACGATATCGGACATCTCTGCGAAGGGCAAGATACTGTTACCAAACTGAATTCCGTCATCGGTGTAAACAATCGGTTTCCCATTCACTTGACCTGTGTAACTGTTCATGATCAGCCTCGCTTTCTTATTCTGCATTTATTGCCTGTCTCAGCATTAACTCACCGCTTGGTCAGATATACGGTCATGATTATTTTACCACAGCCGGCGAAAAGATGTCGGTAAACTCATCTCGGGATAGCTCTTTCAAATCGCTGAAGATGCCCTGTGTGCGCGCCACTTGCCCAGTTGGGCGCACTCACCATGCAGAGCTCGTGTTGATTTGCTTTTCCAAAACAGAAATCAACATAAATACTGCCTGACAACCCAGCATGGGAGACCCTGAAGGGCCAGATAATGTAGATTCAAGATCGAAAATTTTAGATCAACATGAAAACAGAGATTTCCGTGTTGATCCGAAAAATCCGAGAACAAATCAACACGACACGTCCGAAGAATGCGGCCTGAACCCCGCTCGGAGACCAATATTGAAGCCCGAAATGTTGATTCAAAAAAGAGAAACGAAAATCAACACGATTTGGTAAATAATACCGCCCGGTAATAGGATTAGACCGGGAGCTACCCCGGCACGACGCCCCAAAAAAGACAACCCCATCACAGGGAGGGAAAAACATGTATCCCAAACTCTTGGTTTACTGAACTGGTTTCCTGGCCCCCATTATGCTAAACTATCCATACCAAGGGTGAGCATGGTCAAATGATTGACGTTGTAGGACACGGATCCTTTAGAGAACGTCGCCCACGTGCCGACACCCTTGTTTTATTGTGGGTACTCACTTATAAGAGCATTATCCCTCTTTCATTTTGTCGGCACATATCTCCATCTTTATTTCGGAGTCCTTATAGTCATCCAGTTCAACAAATGCTTCAAAGGCCTCTTCATACCTGGCGTCATTCATGAGTTGATTGGCCAGTGCGTAAGCCTTCTCCTTCTCCGGTGATGGCTCAACCAGATTATCTGGTTTTGCAGATGCCAATTTACTTAGGGGTTTGTTTTCGAGATCCCTGAACCGGATATCCCGTTCAAGAATAACAATGGATTGATCTACGGTTCCATTTATTCCTATGCCCATAATCGCCAACGCATTTTTACCAAGTTCATTACTGAAAACGCCTTTGACATGCCATCCTGTTTCCGCCAGATGATTCAGTTTCCTCTGAATATCCAGTGTATTGCAAGCACCAGTCATTGAATCGATAAAACTAAGCACTTTATATTCATAGATTGCAGTCCCTATGTTTGTGGCAAAATTCTCATAATTTTTACGTTTTTTCGCGAGAATCTGCTCTCTCTCTTCGTTTGTTTTTCCTATTTCACCAATCGTTGCCTTAACTTCTGCAATCAGTTTATCTGCAGTTTGGCTATCTATTCCCTTATTCTCCAAAGACTCTTTGGCGTAATTTGCATTGTTACTTCTAATATGCATTACTATTGAACTGAGGTCCTTGGTTGTTCCCTGATAATTGTATTTTTTTAAGTAACTTTTTAATTCTTCTTCTGTTCGTGCCATCCTGTCATCCTCCCGCTAATCAAGTCATTGTGCCGACACCCTTGTTTTTTCAATCATCCTTATTTCGCATATGATCGATGATATACAGTGCTGTGAACGCCTGCGGCCAGGAGATTCCGGAGCGTACGCCATCGTCATGGTAGTCATGGTAGTCTCCGTCACTATCTATAACGACGCCAAGAATATAACCGATCTCTGCGATCAGGCCAACGATACAGCAAACGATCCCCCATCCGAAGTGTCCCGAAGTGAACAGCAGATATGCGATCCCGCCCGCGATGATTGCCGGAAACAAAAGCCCGAACAGCGCCAGGGCAAGCAATATTCCCAATATGATCAAAACAGTTTTCATGCCAAATTTCCTCCGCGAACTACTTCTCTGCCTTTGTCATTTTACCATATCCGCCTGCGCATTGCTTCGTTTTGCTTCCAATGCGCATAGCCGGCCAGTCCCCGCCACTCATCCTCAGTCGATATTCTATCCGTGTGATACAGCCGGCCGTCGTCCTTTTGTCTCACCTCATCGTCTATAACGATTTCCCTGCCTTTCATCGATAACCGCTCTGTCGGCATCCCTTCTGCGTCCACCTTCAGAACGAGGCTGGTATTGAATCCGCCATACTGCGACACGACATCCCCGATCTCACATGGATATTCTGCAGATACGGGCACCGGTCTGCCGATTCTGTCCCACCGGTCTTTTTTCATCGGTATCACCTAATCCATGTAACCGATGTAAACCCCATAATCACAGCCCAGCTTCTCCATTTCCTTGAGGATATCTGCCGCAGCAAGTTCAAATCGAGCATCATCGACCTGAAGAGAGTCTGGTTTCAAAGTATAATGCTTCCCGCCGTAACCAAAGCTTATACCCGCCAGTTTGACATCATAGATCGGTTCTGTTTTTTTCTTAGCCCAGCTGCTCCACTTGATCAGATGCTCCGAAAAAGATTCGGGCAGATCAGCCCTTTCATCAACTCCGACCTTAGTTCTTTCGATCAGTCCATCGTGCGGTACATTCCCAAAACCGAAACTTCTCAGATAGTTGCACATAATTCCGCTCCTTTCTTTTCACCATAAGGAGCGCATTGAAAAAGTCCCATCGCTGCGACAGGACTCATCACTCTGTGTATGCTCCCATCGCTCAGGCTTTAGCACCTTGCCGCAAAGGCAGGTTGCTGCACGATCATCGGGCCTGTCCCTAACGTGCTCTTTATGGTATTCTATGTTGTTTCCCCTTCCTATTTACTTTATATCATGGTCTCGGAACGGGTGCAATGGGAAATTGCTCCGCCGGTTCATACCGGGAATGTATTTGCCGGGTTTTTCTGGGTGGAAGGACGGGAATCGAACCCGTGTCTCCGGAGCCACGATTCGTTGAATATATTTTTAAATTCGATTTGTGTAAGACTAACTTCCACCCTGTCGAATTTACTCTTACACACCTGTATAATGAACATATGGTCACCTGTCTGCGCAGCAAGGAGGTTTTTATGAGTAAGGATATCAAAGGTGACCACAAACATCTGACACTGTCAGACCGCATCTACATTGAGCAGGCACTGATCCGCAGAGATAATTTCAAGACAATCGCAAAGGCGCTCGGTAAAGATCCGACAACGATCTCTCTGGAAATCAGAAGGTTTCTTGAATGGAACGATGGCCTTAATGCCAGAGAAGGCGTTAACGACTGCGCTCATTACAGATCCTGCGATGTAGAATACCTATCATTTTCACGGCATATTCTAGCAATGCAAGCGATGGAGGATTTCTGGTCAAACGCATAGCGTTCACTGAACCCCGCGCCGAACGCGGGATTATACAGACAAAAAAGGAGCCCCGCCGAACCGACGGGACGATCCTGCGGGACTCACGGGACTCATGTCTGGTCTAAAACAGATCCGGAATGAAAAGATCCGGCCTGGTCACAGCCTTTGCATATTCATCTGAGCTGAATCTGAAGCCTTTGGGGGCGGTGACGCTGCACTCCCTGCCGTAACCGTACAGGTACAGCACAGCAGCGGGTCTGGCTCCCACTGCCCTGTCCATATCCGACCGATATATGTTGTATTTGTCGATCGGCCGTTCCCGCGGG
>CACXCQ010000324.1 GCA_902766185.1 uncultured Eubacteriales bacterium | reverse complement strand
GGTCTGGGTCGGCGCCACCACGATGCTGTCGCCGGTATGCACGCCCACCGGATCCATGTTCTCCATGGAGCCGATGATGATGCAGTTGTCCCGGCTGTCCCGGATGACCTCGTACTCGATCTCCTTCCAGCCCGCCACGGATTTCTCCAGCAGGATCTGGCCGATGGCGCTGGATTCCATCCCCTTGTAGCAGAGTTGTTCCAGCTCCTCCATGGTCTGAGCGATGCCGCCTCCCGTACCTCCCAGAGTGTAGGCGGGCCGGATGATCACCGGCAGCCCTTCCTTCTCCACGAACTCGCGGCACTCCTCGATGGATGTGGCGATGACGGAGCTGGGGACGGGCTCGCCGATCTCCTGCATCAGTTCCTTGAAGGCTTCCCGGTCCTCCGCCTTGCGGATGCTCTCCCGGTTCACGCCCAAAAGCTGGGTGCCGTACTTTTTCAGCACGCCTTTACTGTCAAGCTCCATGGCGAGGTTCAGCCCGGTCTGTCCGCCGAATCCCGCCAGCATGCCATCGGGGCGTTCCTTCTCCAGGATCTGTTCCAGCGCTTCTTCGGTGAGGGGTTCCATATATACCGTATCGGCGATCCCCTTGTCCGTCATGATGGTGGCCGGATTGGAGTTGGCCAGTACCGTCTCGATGCCCTCTTCCCGGATGGCCTTGCAGGCCTGGGTCCCGGAGTAGTCGAACTCCGCGGCCTGTCCGATGACGATGGGGCCGGAGCCGATGATGAGGATCTTTTTCAGTGTGGGTTTCTTCGGCATTACTCCTCACCCCCTTCCTGCTCTGCTGCAAGTTTGGCCTGCCGCATGCGGTCAACGAATTTATCAAAGAGATAGGCATTGTCCGCCGGTCCCGGGGACGCCTCCGGGTGGAACTGAACGGAGAAGATGGGAAAATCCCGGTGCTCCATGCCTTCCACCGTTCCGTCGTTCAGGTTCAGGTGGGTGATCTCCATCCCCTTGAGGATGATGCTCTCGTACTGCACCGCGTACCCGTGGTTCTGGGAGGTGATGCAGGAGCGTTTCGTGTTTTTATCGAAGACCCCGTGGTTTCCGCCCCGGTGGCCGTACTTCATCTTGTAGGTCTTGCCTCCGAGGGCGATGGCCAGGATCTGATGCCCCATGCAGATGCCGAACATGGGAAGCTCCGCCAGGCGGATCAGCTTCTTCACTTCTTCGATGGCTTCCGTCGCCTCCTCCGGATCTCCGGGGCCGTTGGTGAGGAATATCCCGTCCGGCTTGTCCGCGAGGATCTCCTCCGCCGGCGTGCCGTAGGGGTAGATGGTCAGCCGGCAGTTTCTGGCCAGAAAGCTTCTGAGGATGTTCTGCTTCACGCCGAAGTCCAGCACCGCCACATGCAAAGGCTGGTCAGCGCCTGCCTTTGCTTCAGCGCCTGCCTTTGCGCCTGCGTCCGGCTCCAGCACCTTCTTCTCTCTGACGGCCGCCTTCTTCATCCAGTCGCCCCGAAGCTCGCCTTCTGCGCAGAGCTTCCTCGCCTGGCTGATGCTGATGCCCTCAGTGCTGATCAGCGCCTTGATGGTCCCGTTCTTTCGGATCTTCTTCGTGATCTGTCTGGTGTCCACGCCGCAGATCCCGGGGACTCCCTTCTCCTTCAGCCACTGGTCCAGGCTCTTCACGCTCTTCTCGTTGGAGGGTTCCTCGCAAAGATCGCGGATCACCAGTCCGAAGGCGTGGATCCCTTCGGATTCGTTGTCCACCTCGCTGACGCCGTAGTTTCCCACCAGCGGGTAGGTCATGGTGATGATCTGGCCCATATAGGACGGATCGGTGAGGATCTCCTGATACCCGGTCATGGAGGTATTGAACACCAGCTCGCCGACCGCAGTCCCCTTTAGGCCGAAGCCCATTCCCCGAAAGACGCTGCCGTCCTCAAGATAAAGGAGACCCTCCATCCGGGTCTGTCCTGTCTTTTCTTCTGCTTGAAGCACCGTGTTTTTCATGTTTCTGTCCGATCTCCTTCTGTTGCTTATTCTGACATTGTGTAATTATACACTAATATTTATGTTTATTCAACCTAAACTTTTGTTTGTCCACACGAAAAAACGGCGCATCAGATCTTCCTCTGACGCGCCGCCGGTTTCACACTGACGATGCTTATCCTTCGATGGCGATGTACTTGGGCTCTTCCACCTTCTTCGGCTGCTCCTTCGGGAAGCCGAGCTTCAGGATGCCGTCTTCGAACTTCGCCCGGATATCGGATTCCTGAACGTCCTCGCCCACGTAGAAACTTCTGCTCATGGAACCGGAGTAACGTTCTCTTCTCAGATACTTGCCGTCCTCGTCCTTGACGTCATTGTTCTCCTGCTTGGATACGCTTACGGTCAGGTAACCGTCCTTCAGCTGGGCCTTCACGTCTTCCTTCTTGTAGCCGGGGAGCTCGACATCCAGCTCATAGCTGTCCTCTGTCTCCCGGATATCCGTTCTCATCAGGTTCGATGTGTTCTTGCTGGCCGCGATCCGGTCTACACTGGGGAATCCGAAATCGTCCATAAAGTTGTCAAATAATCTTTCTCCGAAAATGGTTGGCATCAACATACTAATCCCTCCTTATATCTTATATGGTATGTTTTGCTGTATGTACTGCCGGCCGGAGTCTTTCTCGCTGTCCCTCCCGGGGCTCTCTCCCGCCCGCAACTGTACTATAGCACTTTTGTTAGCACTCGTCAAGAGTGAGTGCTAACATTTTTTTTTTTTTATCGTATGCCCATCCTGATCAAACATAAAAAGACGCAGACCGTCTGTGCAATCTGCGCCTTCTTCGTGATATGTGATTGTCGATCTACTATCTGTTCGGATCAGTCGTCGTATGCGTAGAAGCTTCCCTTAACGGTCTTGTAGCCTTTCGTTCCCATCTTCTTCACGCCGGTGACCTTGTAGGTGTACTTCTTGCCGTAGGCGAGCTTCTTGACCTTCACATCCACATCATCGCTGTCCTTCTCGATGATGTACTTAGCGTAATTCTTGCCATTGCGCATGATCTTGACTTTTGCGCCGCTCTTCCACTGGACCCGATTCACAAAATCGATGTTGACTTCTCTGTCTTCATAATCGTACTCGACGTCCTCTACTTTTGGTGCGGATGCCGCAGCCACGGGGGATGCTACTCCCAGGGCCAGCATCAGTGCCGTCAGTACCGCTACCGGCAGTCTCATTTTCTTTTTCATGGTGTTGACCTCCTATCCCGATAAATCGTTCCCGTTGTTTATTCTACGGATAGTTTAGACCGTCCCCATTAAACGACGATGAGCCGGTAATTAAAGTTTGATTAAAGCGGCGATCACTTGACCCGGACCTTTTTAGCTTTGGACCACTTGGATACGTGGATCACGCCGCCCTTCTTCGCGTAGGCGCGCACCCGGACGTAGTAGGTCTTTCCCTTCTTCAGTTTTTTCACCTTCAGCTTCGTCTTGTTCTTGCTCACGGTCTTCGTGAAGGTTTTTGACGGGATAAAAAGCTACTTGAATACATAGATGTCCTCACCTTCGATGATATCTTCTCTGATGACTATTTCATTTAACGGATCCACGCAAAATGCTGGCCGGATACCCGGTTAAATCAGTAGTATTGATGATATAGAGCGCGCCGTCCCTGCCGATGGAATAGCTGCAGGTAAGCTCGCTGGTGCATGGACTGCGCAGGAGCCACGGACAGATCTCGTTGCCGTCGGATGCGATCCGATTATTGCCATCCCTGAAGTAATCGAGAGGCTCTCCTTCTGTCCCCACATTCACGGAAGTATCGAATCCCAGCTCCGCATTGGAGAGCAGGAAGACCTTTCGCACGATGCTCTCTGTTTCGTTCCCCGAATAGCCGATGGCCTCGTCCGCAGTGATCAGGATCTCCGTATCCAGTATCTGCGGCGTACCTTCCGCGTCCTCCAGCATCGTCAGGTACTGCCCGTTCAGCCATTCATCGATGTCGCTGCCCGCGTAGTAAGAGGTGCCGTCGTTCATTCTGCGCTCCTTCGGGAGCACGTCCTTTCTGAGCAGCAACGCTTTGCCGTCATAGTCTGCAGTCAGCACGATGAACGGGGTATAATCGCCCCCCTTCCTTGACGTAGACATAACACTTATTCTGTTCGATATCCTTTTGGGACATCTGATCGGCGGCGATCTTCCCTACGGTCATGCTTCCATTCCCCTCATCTCCGGCATTTTCTCCCCTCCCACAGGCGGAAACCAGTGACGTCTCCCACCGCTTAGATCCTGACGGATCTTGAAGCGGGGGCTTCTCGTTTGACCAGTCTTACGATACGGCATGGTACGT
>CACXCQ010000323.1 GCA_902766185.1 uncultured Eubacteriales bacterium | reverse complement strand
CTGGCAATGTCCCGGTTGTTGTCGATATTGTCCCGGATCTTCGTGGAGCTGATGTCCTCCAGATGCACCGGCAGGGTCAGTTCCACCACTTTGCCGGTGATCTTCGCCCGGCCGGTTTCATAGGCCTTCTGGGCACCGCTGCTCTGCTCTCCCTGCTCCGCGGTCTCCCTGCGGAACACGATGTGGTTCATGGAATGGATCGAATCCGGCTCCGGATCCCTGCGGTACGCGCTGGCGCCGGCCACCACGTCGCTGCCCATGATCATATAGACTTCCTTGTCTCCCAGAAGCCGCTTCAGCTTCGCCACATCCTCCGGCGTAGCAATATTGATGGGCTCGTCGTCCGGGAAGATATATACGCCGGTCTCGTCGGCGCAGGACATGGTCATGATCTTCTTCCGGTAGAGCCGGGCCTGGGTATTCTTTGACCAGGAGAACTCATCCAGCGCGAGGTACACCTCGTAGCCCAGATCCCGAATCGCCGTCACGATGCCCTTGTGCCCCAGAGAAAACGGGTCGAAGGTCCCCGGGAAGAACGCAGCCCGCTTCTCCTCCCGCAAAGGCAGGTCTCCCAGGAAAAACTGATAATCCGAGATGAACCGGTAGATATGGTTCAGCGAAGCCGCGTTGTTGAAGAAGCGCAGCGTATCCCCTTCCCGGTCCTCGATCAGGGTCAGCATCTTCTTGTGCAGGATGCGGAAGATCTCCGCCTTCACTTCAAGAGACAGGCTCTTCGTTCCGAAGATCATCTTGCCCAAAACCAGGAATCCCTCCTGGCTGACCGTCTCGTGATAATTCGCCATGCCGGAAAGAAGCATGCCGATGATCTTTTCCCGGCGGCGCAGATACTCCTTTTCGTCCTCCGCGAACCGCTCCCTATAATCGTCGTAATGGCTCAGCATAACGCCCAGGGTATCCAGGGTAACGCTTGCCACCTTGTCGCTTCCTCCCTCCAGCAGATGCTGCAGTTCGTGCATGACTTCGCCCAGCTCCTCCGGATGCAGGTGCATGATCAGGATCCCCAGGTACTCCGGAATATATTTTGAGAACTGATACTCGCCGATCTCCAGTCCCTTCGTCAGCTCGATGACGATCTCATGCCGCTGCTCCCGGTTCATCAGGTCCACGATCTGCAGCAGGCTCTGCCCGGCCCTGCGACGGACCGTTACCCGCTCGCTGACCTTCAGCAGATTCGACAGATGGGTCGCGATGTAGAACACCTCCTGCCGGCGGCCGCCTTTCAGCTCGTCCAGCATGACCTCGATGTTCACGGCCTTGATGACCCAGGGTGTATCCACCTTCAGATCATCCCGGAAGATATCGGAATTGGATGCCTCCAGCTCCTCCAGCTCCCGGCGGTACTCGCCCGTCAGCTTTCCTTTCAGCCCCAGGGCTTCCCTGATCCGGTATTTCAGGTAGATCACGCTGACCATCCGGTCTTCTGCCACGGGGATCGCGATCATTTCCTCCATCTTCCGGCAGACGGACGGCGTCAGCTGCGTATGGGAGCCCTCTGTGGCGAGCCGGTGGATGATCCTCAGGACTCCGATCCGGATCTCCAGCTCTGCGTTTGCTGTCTGGGCGGTCCGCTCCATGGACGCTTCGCAGAAGCAGATCACCTTTTCGATCTGTTCCTCTCCCAGATACTCCAGATCGATCTCCAGAGCCGTGTCCAGCAGAATGAAGACCATGGCGTCGCTGCGCCCCTCTGTGTACAGCAGATCGATGAACTGCTGCAGATACCGTTCCCTGCTGGCTTCATCGGCCTGGCCCAGCAGACTCTCCATGGTGCTTTTCAGGGAATAGCCGATCCACCTCTGCTGCCGCTCCGTCCGTTTCAGATCCGGTTCGGTGACGATCTGCAGATGCTCCCGCCAGAGGGCATCGCTGTCGATGCGCCCTGCGGGCATGTGGATCCCTTCGGGCAGCTCCTTGCGGTATTTCTCATCGTAGCTGACGATGATCCTTCCGATGAGCGAGGCTGCCTGCCTGCGGATATCCCCGCCTTTGTTCACCAGCAGCTCCCGCAGAAAACCGATGGTCATCTGTTTCTGGACGGCAGTCATATAGGTGAAATACTCCTCCAAGGTATTCAGGTACGCGTGGATGTCCTTCCAGTTGCGGCCGCTTCTGGCCTCCTCCAGCAGATCCCCGAACTCGCTTTCCCTCTCGAACCGGTTCATCACCTTGATGTTGTGCTCGATGGCCAGATACTTCAGCCGTTCCTTGGCTGCCGCCGCGTCCAGCAGCGCCGGATCCTTCCAGCTTCTCTCCGCGCCCTCCTGCCCGAGGTCCGGGCTGACGCCGATGCTGATCATGTACTGTTCGAAATCCCGCAGCTTCGCGTACACCCGCTCGTAGCGGCTTCTCTTCGCCTCGTCCACGTTCTCCAGTTTGTTCAGGATCACGTCGAAGGCCTCCGCCAGCGTATAGAAACGAATGACCTCCTGCCCCTGCTGATCCCGGCTGCTCTTTACCCGGAAGTCCGCGTAGATGAGAAGCAGGCTCTCGCAGGACAGGTTCTCCAGCTCCAGATCCCAGGTGGAATGGTTGCTGGCGATATGGGCGACCGCCGGCATTCCCATCCGCAGCAGAAATTCGTCCGTGTAGTAATAGTGCAGATGGGGCAGGCGAAACACCTCATCCCCCCTGCATCCGAACTTGCCGATATCGTGACACGCCGCCGCCGCGGAAACCATGGCCAGATCCACCGGGACCTCCCGCCGGACCAGCTGCCGGGCCATATGCATAGCCACATAATGCACGCCTGCCACATGCCCCAGAGTATTGTAGGGGGTGATGCGGGAGGCGATGGCGTGAAACTCATGCAGATAAAATGTTCTGCTGCTCCGCCGAAAGCGCAGATACTCTCCGCCTGCCGGGCATGTCTTCGCCTCTTTCTCTGACAGCACATCGATATCAAAGGTCGGGATCATGGGACGGTCTTTTCGGTCCAGCTTCAGGATCAGATGCAGCAGTTCGCACAGCAAAACGGCGCCGGGCCGCTCCCGGTCCTCGGTCTTTCTCGCGTTCTCTTCGGGGAACATCTCCTGCAGGATCTCATCGTACACGTGCTGCAGCCAGTTGCCGTCCGCGGGGGCATCTGCCAGATGCAGCGCCTCAAGCAAAGGCAGGACTGCCCGGCAGATCTCCTCCACATCGATCGGTGTCTGCCGCTTTGCCTGCTGCGGGATCACAACGGCTGCGGGCATTTCATCGGTCGCTGCCGCGGCGGGCAGCGCCTCGCGGCCCTTCGCCAGGCATCGTTCCACGCGCCGGCCGATCTCCTTCAGATCCGCCTGTTCGAAGGCCGCCTGCATGGATCTGCGCGTGATGCCGATCCGCTTGAGCAGCGTCCGGTCGGTCAGCCGGTACCGGATCTGCCGATAACACTCTTTGCTCCTGTTATCATCCATCGCCCTTGTCTCCGTAGGTTACAAAAGAACTCACATCTTCCTGTTTTGCTGTTACTTTCTATCATAAGCCACGCCGTCAGAAAAATCAAACATCTGTATCGATCTACTCCACGGTCACCGACTTCGCCAGATTGCGGGGCTTGTCCACATCCAGGCCTCTGGCCACGCAGGTGTAGTAGCCGAGCAGCTGCAGCGGGACCACAGCCAGGCTGCCGGCAAAGTGGGCGTCTGCCCTGGGCACGTAGATGGTGAAGTTGATCGAGTCCTCGATGGCGTAGTTCCCGTTGGTGGTCACGCCCATGAGGTAGGCGCCCCTGGCTTTGCATTCCTCCATGTTGCTGATGGTCTTCTCCAGCAGCTCGCCCTGGGTCAGGACGCCGATGACCAGGATGCCGTCTTCAATGAGACTGATGGTGCCGTGCTTCAGCTCTCCCGCCGCGTAGGACTCGCTGTGGATGTAACTGATCTCCTTCATCTTCAGGCTGCCTTCCAGGCTGATGGCCCAGTCCAGACCCCGGCCGATGAAGAAGATGTCCTTCGCGTTGGCGATCTTCGAGGCGAACCACTGGATGCGCTCCTTCTCCTCCAGAGTCTTCTCGATCTTCTCCGGAAGGGCCTGCAGCTCTTCGATGTAGTAGTTGCACTGTTT
>CACXCQ010000322.1 GCA_902766185.1 uncultured Eubacteriales bacterium | reverse complement strand
CGATATCGTAGGCTATGCGGACGACAGCAAAGAGATGGACTACCTTTCGCTGGATCTTCTGCCCACGGGATGGAGCACGTCCATCGATTCCGCCAGCCTTCGGATCAGTTTCCCCAAGGAGATCGATGACATCGAATCCTACGCCGGCGTTTACGGCACAGAGGGAAGCGATGCGCAGGACGCGGTGAAGGAATACTTCGATGTGAACAATACCGGCACCGTCTACACGGCAGTATCGAAGGAGTCCCTTCCCAGAGGACTCGGCCTGACCATCAAAGCGGATCTTCCGGAAGGCTACTGGGTCGGTGCCTACAGCAGGGAAAGACAGATTCCCCTGCTTTTGGGCGTCCTGGCAGTGATGGGAATGCTGATGCTGCTTCTCTGGCTCTTCGTGGGCCGGGATCAACCCATCATCCAGACGGTGGAATTCTACCCGCCGGAGGAGATGGATCCCATGGAGATCGCTTACGTCGGCAACGGCCAGGTCAAGTCGGATGACATATCGGCACAGTTCATCTACATGGCCAGCAAAGGCTATGTCCAGGTGCAGTCCGAAGGAAAGAAGAACTTCACCATGACCCGGCTCAAGGATCCGGATCCCGGTGAACGGGGATACACCAAGAAACTCTTCCGGGCACTCTTCTCCCGGGGCGACGCCGTGCGGCTGAAGAAGCTGCCCGAAAAATTTGGGGACGCCGCGGCAGAGGCTCCCGGCGAGGTGAAGCGGATCATAGAAGGCCGGCGGCCGTCATTTTCGACTGTTTCGCTGGCGGGAAGGGCGCTGGGACTGGCGTTCTGCCTTCTGATCCCGCTGATCGCGGCCATTGAATGCAACTGGCTGCTGTACGGATCCGAGTGGGGAATACTGTTCTTCAGCTTCATCCTCGCTTTGATCATGTTCGTTTCCATGTCCACGCTGGTGGCGAAGACGGACGCCTTCCGGATGAGGAAAAGAACGGTGCGGATCATCATCGGATTCATCATATTCCTTGCGGCAGCGATCGCCGAAACGCTTCTGCTCATCGGCGCGGGATATCCGTCTCTGGCGCTTGTATTCCTGTGCTCGGAGCTTGCGGCGGCAGTGGCGACCATCTTCGTGCGGCGGAGAATGAACAATGAGATCTACGGCAGAGTGCTGGGATTCAGGGAATTCATCCGCACAGCGGAGTATGACCGGCTGAAGATGCTCTCGGAGGAGGATCCGGAGTACTTCTTCAACATCATGCCCTACGCCTGCGTCTTCGGCATGTCCAGCAAGTGGGCGGACAAATTCTCCGACTTCCGTATTCCGCCGCCATCCTGGTACAATTCATACGATGGCAGCTGGGATCCGTACTTCACCTACTACATGTACGGCAACATGAACAGCGGCGTTTCCAGCGCTCTGGCCACCCATTACCGGGCTGTGGGCGCGGACGTTCTTTCCGGAGCTGTGGACACCGTCAGCAGCGGCGGCGGGTTCTCCGGCGGAGGGTTCTCCGGCGGCGGCTTTGGCGGAGGCGGCGGCGGTTCCTGGTAACGGGCGCCAAGCGGCGGATGCCCAGTGGATAACACAGAAGAGAGAAGGACAGAAATGACGAATCATATCATCAGAAGGGTCGGCATCATCGGCGCCATGACGGCGGAGATGGACGCCATCAAAAGCAGCATAGAGGATCCTCACATCGAGGAGATCAGCGGGATCCGCTTCGTGCGGGGCAGGATCTCCGGAGTGGAGGTGGTGGCAGCCACCTGCGGCATCGGCAAGGTGTTCGCGGCCATGTGCGCCCAGACCATGATCCTGACCTATGAGCCGGACCTGGTCATCAACATCGGAGTGGCGGGATCCATGACGCCCGATCTGAACATCGGAGATATCGCCATCGCGGACCGGGTGGTCCAGCACGACATGGACGCTTCCCCCATCGGCTTCCCCGCGGGAATGATCTGCGGGATCGGAGAGGTCTATCTCCCCTGCAGCCGGGAAGCGGTGCAGATGATGGACGCCTGCGCGGAAGCCCTGGGTTTTCATCATAAGATCGGCGTCATCGCCACCGGGGATGTGTTCATGCAGGACGGCGAACGCAAAAAAGGCGTGGCCGAGACCTTCGGCGCCATATCCTGCGAGATGGAAGGGGGCAGCATCGGTCAGATCTGCTACGTGAACGGCGTTGACTTCTGCATACTCCGGGCCATCTCTGACAACGGCGATGAGGACGCTCATCAGGACTACACCATTTCTCTGGAGATGGCAGCGGACCGCGCCACCCAGGTGATGAACCGGTTCCTTAGCAATCTCGGCGTCGGCCAGCGGATCCTGCGATAAGCAAAGGCTGGGAACAGAAACGAAATCAGGCGGCGTTCCGCCGCTTGCGAAGCCTCAGGGGGGCTTGCAAAAAAAGCCCTTCTGTGGTTCAATATCAATGTTAAAACTTCGGTCATATCAGAGGAGGAAAGAGCAAAAAAGATCGTTGTTAGCGCCAGGCCCCGGAAGGGGTGACGAGGTTTGACAGTTATCGAAAGACTCGGCGGATGCTGTCACGGCCGCCCGTAAAATACACGGGACGCGGGTCGTCAGAGAGAAAGGAAAAAACGGAAACGACACCGCAACAGAGGTTCTCTCACCGCAGATCATAAAAAGAACAGATAATAAGGAGAATAAACAATATGAGAGTTGTAATTCAGGAAAACTATGACAACATGTGCAAGTGGGCGGCAGATTATATCGCCGCGAAGATCAAGGCCCATAAGGAGGACAGACCCTTTGTGCTGGGACTGCCTACCGGTTCCTCCCCCATCGGCGTATATAAGGAGCTGGCCAGACAGAACCAGGCGGGCGAGCTGAGCTTCGCCAACGTGGTGACCTTCAACATGGACGAGTATCTGGGCCTGCCCCACGAGCACGATCAGTCCTACTGGTATTTCATGCACGACAATTTCTTCGATCATTTGGTGG
>CACXCQ010000321.1 GCA_902766185.1 uncultured Eubacteriales bacterium | reverse complement strand
GGGCGGACGGTGAACCTGTTCTCGCCGAAGGACAGCCGGAACCAGTTCCTCAGTCCCGTGGGCTTCGGCGCTCTGATGGGTCTTCTGAAGAACTACGACGTAGTCAATCCCTTCGTCAGTTCCACCAACGACGCCCTCAACCGGCTGAAGCCTGGTTTTGAAGCGCCGGTATGTACGGTGACCTCTCTTGGTCATTCGGCCAGCCTCCCCTCCAGAAACCGGACGGTGCTGGTGGGCCTGGTCCGGGAGGTGGGCAACCCGCTGGCCACCCGGTTCGAGCTGCGGTCGCCAAACCCGAAGAGCAACACCTACCTGGTGCTGGCCGCGTCCTACATGGCCATGCTGGACGGCATCAAGGCGGTGCTGGAGGCGGAGAAGGATTCCAGCCAGCTGGAGAAGTCCATCTCCAAAGAATACGGCGAAGAGGATTTCTATCTGGATACGGACCGGGTATACCGTACGGAGAAGGACGTCTTCGATGAGTTCACCCCTGAGGAGCGGGATCGCTACTTCGGCAGGGCTCCGCAGACAGTCTGGGAGAACATCCGGGCGTTTGATGAGTACCCGCAAAAGCTGGAGATCTTCAAGCGGGATGACGTGATGAGCGACACCACTCTGGAATCCTACCGTGAAGCGGTGCTTTCCCAGTGGAAGATGGAACTGCGCAGCCGGATCATTCCGGACATGATGAACACGCTGCGGCGCTGCCGCAAGGCGCACGATGACCACGACTGCGTGGATTACGACCGCAGAGGCTGGGAGCGGATCTCCAAGATGCGGGATTCCATCGGCCGCAATACCGTGGCGGAAGTCTGCCTGCTGACCCGCATCGTCAATGCGCTGGAGGAAGACGATTACGAAACGGCTTCCGATCTGCAGATCACCATGCAGGCTCAGGTAGAGAAGCTGATCCGCATGTATCTGCAGTACAAGAAGAACCTGTTCTGATTTTCCGGCGGAGCTGTTCCGCCTCGAACCTTGTCAAATAACGTGACGCACTATGGAGGTACACGATGTTAGATATCAAAAGAATCCGAGAAGACTATGAAGGTGTGAAGGCTGCGGTGGAGACCAGAGGCAACGGCGATTTCGGCCTGCCGCAGGTGGTGGAGCTGGACAAAAAACGGCGGGAGCTTTTGGCTGAAGTGGAGCAGATGAAGAACCAGCAGAAGGTCCAGTCGAAGCAGATTCCGGTCTACAAGAAGGAAGGCAGGGACACCACCGAGCTCATGGCGGAACTGAAGAAGCTCAGCGATGACATCAAGGCGCTGGATGTTCAGGTCTCTGAGACCGAGGCGGCGCTGAAGGACGCGCTGCTGAACGTGCCCAACACGCCGTACAAGGATGTGCAGCCCGGCAAGGACGATAGCGACAACGAGGAGCTGCGCCGTTGGGGAACTCCCAGAGAGGAAGGCTTCGAGATGAAGGCTCACTGGGACATCGGCGAGGATCTGGATATTCTGGACTTTGAGCGCGCCGCCAAGATCGCCGGCACCCGGTTCACCGTATACAAGGGACTGGGCGCCCGCCTGGAAAGAGCGGTCATCAACTTCATGCTGGACCTGCACACGGAAGAGCAGGGCTACACCGAGATCCTGCCGCCCTTCATGGTGAACAGAATGGCGATGACGGGAACCGGCCAGCTGCCCAAGTTCGAGGAGGACATGTTCTACATTCCTCAGAAGGACTTTTTCCTGATCCCCACAGCAGAGGTCCCGGTGACCAACCTGCTGGACAACGAGATCCTGAAGGCAGAGGACCTGCCCATCTACTACACGGCCTATACGCCCTGCTTTCGCGCTGAAGCGGGTTCCGCCGGCCGGGACACCAGAGGCCTGATCCGCCAGCACCAGTTCAACAAGGTGGAAATGGTGAAATTCGTCGAGCCGTCCACTTCCTACGATGAGCTGGAGTCCCTGACGAACAACGCCGAGGAGATCCTGCAAAAGCTGGACATTCCCTATCGCGTAGTCCGTCTGTCCACCGGCGACCTGGGCTTCTCCTCCGCCATGACTTATGACGTTGAGGTCTGGATGCCCAGCTACGGCAGATACGTGGAGATCTCCTCCTGCAGCAACTTTGAGAGCTTCCAGGCACGCCGGGCAAACATCCGGTTCCGCCCCGAGGAAAAGGCAAAGCCGGAATTCGTCCACACCCTGAACGGATCCGGTCTGGCCGTCGGCAGAACTGTCGCGGCTATCCTGGAAAATTACCAGCAGGAAGACGGCTCCGTCGTCATTCCTGAGGTCCTGCGTCCCTACATGGGCGGCGTAGAGCGCATCGCGAAATAAGCGGGAAAGCAAGCCGCATCAGGGGATTGGGAGGATCAAAATGGGAAGACGGATCGCACGTATTCTTCTTGTGACCATGCTGAGCATTACGATGACAGCGGCTCTGGCGCCCGCCGGAGCCGCAACAGGCGTTTCCGCGGACAATGCGGCGGCGCCTGTTTTTGCTGCCGGGACCGATGACGCGGAGGCTGCCGGGACCGATAGTGCGGAGGCTGCCGGGACCCCTGGCTCAGCCGAAACAGGTGCGGCCGGCGCGGATCAGAGCGGCACGCCCGGCGAGAACGGTGCGGATCAGAGCGGGGACGGCCCTGCCTTTGCGCCGGCGGAGGAAGCAGATGGCGCGGACACTCCCGATGCAGACGGCGAAGCCGGAGAAGGCCGGATCCTGGAGCAGGCTGCGGCGCCCTGGACGCCGGAAGACGGCCTGCCGGCGATGGGGAAGATCAAAGTGACTGTCCTGAACAGCTCCCAGCTTCTGGTGAACTGGGAAGCGAACGAGACCTTTGACGGCTACCAGGTCTCCTACGCCAGAAACGTTCTGTTCCTGCGGGCGAAGACGAAAAAAGTCAAGAGCCCCGCGGCCAACAACCTGACTTTGGACGGACTGAAGACCGGGAAGCGCTACTACGTCAGAGTCCGCGGGTACAAAGAGTACGGCGATGATCTTTATTGCTCGGACTGGGTGAGGACGAAGACCAGCAAGGATCCCGCTAATGTTTCCATCAAATTCATGAGCACCGGCGGCAAGAAAGTCGACATCCGCCAGCAGGCCGGCAGCGCCCTCAACGGGTACTCTATTTCCCAGGGGACGTGCAGCGACGGCAAGCACCTCTATATGGCGTTTGAGAAGCGCAACGGGGACGATAACGGCAGCAAACGGGCAAGGATCAAGATCGCCAAGGTGCGGATCTCCGACTGGAAGCTGCTGAAGGTCAGCTCCTCCGGTCAGAAGCTGGGCCACGCCAACGACATCACGTACAATTCCAACCAGAAGATCCTGGTGGTCACCGGGGCGAAGACCAACGATCCCTATGTGCGCATCGTCAGCCCGAGCACCCTGAAAAAGACCGGCACGAAGCGCGTTCGGCTGGGGACGAAGTACAAGCGCGTCAAGGCGTTCAACGCCATCGATTACGAACCGGACAGCCACACCTATTACATCCGGAGCAGGAACTACGGCGGGGTATCCTTTACGCTGAACGAAGACTTCCAGATCATGGACGCGGCCACGATGCTCACGGTCTTTCCGAAGCGCCATGTGCAGAGCTGCACATCCATCGGGGACTTTTTCATCATCGCGCAATCCTGGTACCAGTCCACGAAGAAGAACACCCTGACCATCTTCAGCAAGAGCGGCGAGAAGCTGCAGCACATCACGCTGAAGCTCTCGGGAGAACTGGAATCGCTGTTTTTCATCGGCGACAAGCTGTACGCCACGGTGCACAAGCACGTGAACAGGCACTACTCCACCGGGTATATCGTCCAGATCCTGTTTTGAGCGGATCCCGGCCCGGGTCTTCCGGCGGTGCGGGACCAAAAAAACATGACATACAGTGTTCCATTCCCATGGAGTTTGATGTATAATGTCTCTGCAGGCGTTCATCAACATGGATGTTGTGTTTGTGTACGCCGCAATGATTGATTGATCGTTTATTGCTAAGCACATTTTTTTGAGAGAAAAATTATGACGTTTATCAGAAAACACAGGGCGCTGTCGACAGCACTTTGCGCGGTGGTTATCGTTGTGTTCACCGCGACGGTGGTGTTGGTGCAGATCGCCCAGTACGAACCGGTCTATGCCGTTAAGGCAGGAACAGAGGAACTGTTCAAGGTCAAGGACAAGGAAACTGCAGAGAAGGTCATCGAGGATGTGATGGACGAGTACACTCCGGAAGGAGCGCAGGTCAGAGAGATCGTCCTCGACAAGAAGATCAGCACAGCCACCTCCAGCGTGAAGAAGGACAGGGCGGATGTAGAGGTGCTGAGCGAGCAGGAAGCTGTCGACTACGTGCTGGAACAGAACGCCGGGGATGAGCCCCTGTTCTGCGTCACCGTCAAAGCCAACGTCTCCGACGTCGAAGGCGTGGAAGCCAAGACAGAGTACAAGGCCGACGATGAAATGTTCGAAGGCAACACTGAACTGAAGCAGGAAGGCGAAGATGGAAGCCAGGTCGTCACCGATCAGGTCATCAGCGTCAACGGCGCAGTTCTGAACACGGACAACGTTGGTTCCACCGTCATCAATGACGCCACCAACAAGGTCATCCACAAGGGAACCAAGGCGCGGCCCCACGACACAGCCTGGGCTGACTACAGCGGTTCCGTCATCGGAGAAGGCAACGGCGCGGCCATCGCCAACTTCGGCCTCAACTTCGTAGGCAACCCCTACAGATACGGCGGTACCAGCCTGACCAACGGCGCTGACTGCTCCGGATTCATCTACGCAGTCTATCATCACTTCGGCTACACCAGCGTACCCAGAGTCGGTGCCCAGAACATCGGCAAGGGCGTTGCTCTGGCAGAAGCGCAGCCCGGTGACGTGGTCTTCTACGGACACCACTACGCCATGTACATCGGCGGCGGCAAGATCGTCCACGCGTACAACTCCCGCAGAGGCATCTGCGTGACCAGCGTCCACGATCCCGGCAGGATCCTCACCATCCGCAGACTGGTCGAGCAGCCGGTGGAATAACAGCCGCAGGGAACAACTTAAGGAATCAACGAAGAAGCATATCATGCAAAAGCTGGTATGCTTCTTTTTTTCTGCCTCCCCGCCCGCAGGAAGAGCCACAGCGTCACCCGCATTTACGTTTTTGACCGCGAAATGTAACCAAAAACTGCTGAACCCGTTGAAATTAAAATGGCCTTGGTTACCACTTTCATGCGGCGCGGGCGTCATGGATGGCAATTTCCTTCCGTGACCAAGCATTTTCACCAGAAGAACGAAGGTAGGAATGTAAATCCGGCAGCAGCAGACCAAAATTTGCGCGGAGATGCAGAAATACTGCTTCAGATGAATATGGTGCGTAACCAACACCTTTCTGTTTTCAACGTTTATCGGCCATCTTGGTTACATTTTAGTACCATAGAAGTGTAGTTGATAAGACTATTCTTATCGCTGCACTTATTTTTATATAATGAGGGAGGCAGTTGGCCTGGCGTG
>CACXCQ010000320.1 GCA_902766185.1 uncultured Eubacteriales bacterium | reverse complement strand
GGCCATGATCGCCACCGGCATGATGGACATGAAGAATTCCAGGGATGAGTTGAACTGGCCAAACGCTCTGTAGCTCTCGCACTTCGCCGTTTTGAACCGGTCGTTCGACACCGCGAATTTGCTGTAGTCCGCCTTTTCGTTGGCAAACGCCTTGGATGTGCGGACTCCGGAAAGCCCCGACTCGATCTCACCGTTGATCCCCGCCAGATCCACCTTCACCCGCCGCGAGGCCAGCAGCATCCTGCGCCGGCACAGCAGCACGATGAACAGGAATATGGGGATCAGGATCAGGATCAGCAGCGCCAGCTTCCACTGGATGGTGAACATGATGATGATGGCGCCGATGATGGTCACCGAGGCGATGAACAGATCCTCCGGGCCGTGGTGCGACAGCTCCGTGATCTCGAACAGATCGCCGGTCATCCTGCTCAAAAGCTGGCCCGTCCTGTTCCGGTCGAAGAACTCAAAGTCCTGAGACTGGATGTGCACGAAGAGGTCCTCCCGCAGATCCGCCTCCACCCGGACGCCGAACATGTGCCCCCAGTAGGTGACGATGTACTGCATCAGGGCCTTCATCAGGAACGCCGCCACGAAGACCGCCATCACCGCGAAGAACGTGTCAAAGACACGGTCCGGCAGCAGCTGGTACATGCACCGGCGGGCCGCCAAAGGAAAAGCCAGATCGATGCAGGAAGCCACCAGCGCGCAGAACAGGTCCAGAACGAACAGCTTATAGTGGGGCCGGAAATAACTGAGCAGCACCCTCAGGATCGGCCTCGAGTAATCTTTGTTGTTCACCGGGATCTCCCGGTATCTTCTCTGTTCCGTCTGTTCCATACCCTCGCTTCCACGCAGTCAGTCCAGCCTTTGCAAGCAAAAAATCTTCTTTAATACTATCATTTTCCCCTGATTCGTGCAATAATTGTATAAGTATATTTATGTACATTATTATTAAGAGAAAGGACCGCAGCCACCATCATGCAAAGCCTGGCCACAATCGATATCATCGCTGCGCTTGCGAAGACGTTCATCATCATCCTTCCGGGATACATCGTGACGAAGCTGGGGATCATCAATTCCCAGCACACCGCGGGAATGTCATCGCTGATCACCTGCGTGTGCTATCCTTGCCTGGTCATCACCGCCATGCAGATGGAATTCTCCATGCGGGTGCTGAACAACTGCAAGTACGTGGTGCTGATCTTCCTTGGCGCCGTGATCGCCGCGCTGATCGTTTCGAAGATCATCACCATGATCGTGAAGCTGCCGCCGGAGCGGGCGGGGATCTTCGCCTTCATGCTGGTCTTCGGCAATACCGGATTCATCGGCCTTCCCGTCCTGAACGGACTTCTGGGAAGCGAAGCGGTCTTCTACGGCGCGCTGTGCGACTCGTCCTATGATATCTTCATGTTCACCGTGGGCATCACGCTGATCCGAAACGGCGCTTCCGAGGGAAACATGAAGCTGGGAGAAACGCTGAAGGGTCTGATCAACCCCTGCTTCATCGGGGTGCTGATCGGTCTGACTTTGTACATATGCGGCATTACGCTGCCGGACGTGATCGCGGTGCCGGTGGAACGAATCGGCAACGTGACCAGTCCCCTGGCCATGATCGTGGTGGGCTCCCACCTGGGACGCGCCCGGTTCCGCGACATCTTCACCAACGGCTACGCCTATCTGGTGTGCCTGATGAAGCTGATCGCCTTCCCGCTGATCACGCTGCTGATCGTGAAGCTGACCATCGGGACCGGCTCCCTGCTGGCGGAGGTCTGCGTACTGCAGTCGGCCATGCCGGTAGCCATGCTGTCGGTCATCCTGAGCGAGCGCTACAAGGGCGATGTGGATTTCGCCTCCGCCGGCGTCATGATGACCACCCTGCTCTGCATCATCACCATACCGCTGCACGCCATCCTGCTGCAGCATATTTAAGGATAGACTTATGGATAGTTCGAGCATGATACAATACATCGAAATGTACTTCACCACCGGCGTGCGCTGGATCTGCGCGGGACTTGGTGTGCTTATTCTCATGCACCAGATCCTGTCTTTGCTGAAGATGCGCAACCCGTCGGAGATCTGGGCGTATCTGCGCTGCCCCGACGGCTCCAGCGTGCCCCTGACCCACTGGGAGAACCTGATCGGCCGGGGCAGGGGCTGCGACATCATCCTGAATCTCTCCAGCGTTTCCCGAAGCCACGCCACCCTGATCCGCGACTCCGCCGGCACCTGGCGGTACCACGACCTGAACTCCAAAAACGGGTCTTACATCAACGGGGTGCGGATCTATGAGCCAACCGAGCTGAAGGGCGGCGACCAGCTGACCATCGGAGGAGAGGACTTCGAGCTGTACCCGGTGAGCCTCAAGGAAAGGCTGGCCAACGTGGAGCGGCGCCGGCGCAGGACCCATCCGGTCTCCCCCTGGCCCTCCCTCGTGATGCTGACCATCTTCCAGCTGCTGACGGTGATCCAGTTCCACATCTCCCTGGGAGAGGATTTCTCCCACACCATCACCGCCGCCTTCGGGCTGCTGTGCGCGCTGATGTGGGCCTACGTCATCGTGATGCGGCTTTTCCACCGCAACGGCTTCGAGATGGAGATCATCGCGTTCTTCCTCTCGACCCTGAGCCTGGCGGTGACCCGGTCCTACACCTATACCGCCGGAGGAGAACTCAAGCAGGCCTTCTGCGTCTGCCTGGGCGTGGCCCTGTTCTTCTTCCTCTGCTGGTACCTGCGGGATCTGAATCGGACAAAAAAGATCACTTACCTGCTTTTGGGCATCAGCGGCTTCCTGCTTCTGGTGAACCTCCTCTTCGGCACGGTGACCAACGGCGCCCAGAACTGGATCTACATCGGCGGGTATTCCTTCCAGCCATCGGAGCTGGTCAAGATCGTCTTCATCTATGTAGGCGCGGCCACTCTGGACGAGCTGCAGGAGAAGAAAAGCCTGTATCTGTTCATGGGCTTCAGCGCCTTCTGCCTGGGCTGCCTGGCACTGATGGGCGACTTCGGTACGGCCATCATCTTCTTCGTCACCTTCCTGGTGATCTCCTTCCTGCGCTCCGGTGATTTCACCAAGCTGTTCCTCATTCTGGGAGCGGCGGCGCTCATGGGCCTGATGGTCCTGCGGTACCGGTCCTATGTGGCCGCCCGTTTTGAGACCTGGGGCCATGCCTGGGACTATCCCACCGAGGGCGGTTACCAGCAGGTGCAGACCATGTCCGCCACAGCCAGCGGAGGACTTCCCGGCCTTGGCGCCGGCGAAGGCAATCTGGGCAGTCTCTTCGGCTCCGGCACCGACCTTGTCTTCGGCATGCTGGCTGAGGAGTGGGGCCTGATCATCGCGGTCCTGTCCGTGCTCTGCATCATCACGCTGTCGGTATTCGCCTTCCGCTCCATCGCGGCCGGGCGTTCCACATATTACAGCATCGCAGCCTGTTCCACCGCCACCCTCTTCGTCTTCCAGACGACGCTGAACGTGCTTGGTTCGGTGGACATCCTGCCCCTGACGGGCGTTACCTTCCCCTTCCTTTCCTCCGGCGGCACCAGCATGATCGCCTCCTGGGGACTGCTGGCCTTCCTGAAGGCGGCGGACACCAGGCAGAACGCCAGCTTCGCCGTCCGGCTCGACCGCAAGAGCGAGTTCAAGGACCACCTGGCGGACGGGGACTTCCAGAATCCCGAGGATATCTTCACCGCGGTGGACGGCCAGGAGGCTCTGTCCCTTTCGGAGCAGATGGAGAACGATCCGGAATTCCAGAAGTTCTGGGAGGAGAAGCAAAGGCAGGCCAGACAGGAAGCAAAGGCAGGCCGGGGCGCTGAACCGGCTCCGGCGAAGCGGGGCG
>CACXCQ010000319.1 GCA_902766185.1 uncultured Eubacteriales bacterium | reverse complement strand
TTCATCTTCTTGTCGAGGATGAACAGGTTGTTGACGTCCTCGCCGTTGTGGTCGGAGGTGGTGGCCACCCGGAATGTTCCGTCGTGCTCGTCCATGGAGAACTGATCGTTCACGCTTCCGATGACGTCAGCGTAGGCTTTGTATTTCACCTTTCCCTTAGAGAGGGAGACCTTCAGGATCCGGGTGCGCTGCTGCCAGTAGCCGTACTCATCAAAGCCCCCGGCGCCGTCCATCAACTGCCTGTCCATCGACTGCCCGTCCACCAGCTGCCCGGTCATCAGCTGCCCGGCCACGTACAGGTTTTGCCCGGAGCAGTAGATCTCCTCGGAACCGCCGAGCACTGCCTTTGTCCTGACGGAATCTCTGGAGGCCTTCCCCGACGAAAGATCCATCATGCCGATCACCGTGTAGGACGGCGACTGCGTTTCCGGGATGCAGCTGATGCCGCCGATGGGAAGCTTCTGCGGCGTATCCTCGTTGAACGAAACATAGGGGAGGCTCCTGCCGCTGACGTACCGGTAGACGAAGTCATTCGTCACCAGGCAAAGGCTGTTCCCGATGAGCCGGGACGAAAGCAAGCTGCCGGTCTGGGTGTACGATGCGGTGCGTTTCGGGTTCCTGCGGTCGGTGATGTCGTAGACGGTCACCGCGGTTGCCTCGGTCCAGCCGCCCTTTTCCCGGGTGTCCTGCATGCCCGCGTCATCGCCGATGACGACGAGCTTATCCCCCGCGATATAAATATCGTTAATAAACGATCCGGAGGGGCTGCCGCCGACGGCCGAAACCCGCTTTGCCTTGCCGTTACTGGCTTTGGCGATGATGATCTGGTTCTCGATGGAGGACAGGTAATAGATGTACTTGCCGTCGGTCTTCACGATGTCGGCCTCGTCAACGTCCTCCTCCTGGGTGTAGGTGCTGGAGTGCTGCTGGCCGGAAGAGTTGGTCGAAGCAGCAGATCCGTCGGAAACTGATTCGTCGGAGTTGGCGCTGCTTGCGGCGGGTTTTTCGGCGTCTTTACCGCTGCCGCTTCCGTAGGTCTGCGCATCGCTTTTAGGCGATGCGGCTTCGCTGTTTCCCGCAAAGGCTGGTGTGTCCGCGGATTCGGCGTCCTCGATGCTTTCCGGGACGGCGTCCGCGGAGTATTCCTCGGTGACATAATAGTTGCCCGTGTCATCGTATGTCTGCTCCGGAAGAAGGGCGTGCATCTGCTGGTCCAGTTCGTCATAGGATTTGAACTGGTAGAGCCCGCTGCTGTCAGCGGTCATGGGAACAGGTTCGACTGTCTCGCCGGTGCCGTCGAAAGCGCCGGAGCCATCAGGCGCAGTAAGCGTTCCGGAATCGCCGGCGCCCTGATGCAAAACGACCTGCACGGCCGGGATCAGAGCGATGACGATCATCGCGCAGGCCGCCGCGGCGACGAGCGTGCGCCATCTGCGGGAGCGGAACCTGCGGAATCCGCCGGCCGTGCCTGGAGCCGGCGCGGATGTGCCGGACTCGTCCGCCGCAGGTTTGGCGGACTCCGTAGAGGCGGACGCAGAGGCCTCGGACTGCGGCGCCTCGGACTGCGGCGCCTCGGACTGGGCGACATCCTGCGGCTGATTCTTCAGCGCCTGGCGGATGCTCTCCGCAGAGAGCGCGGCGGGAACCTGCAGCCCGTCCTGCTGGAACTGACTTTTGAGAAAATCGAGATCGGCTCCGGCCTCCGGCGACAGGTCCGGATCGGTGAGCCCCGCGGGCTGCGGATCGGTATGCGATCTCAGTTCGTTTCTATCGATATCCTTCTTATCTATCACGCGAAATACCCCCTTACTTTCTTCAGGCTGCGGGAGAGCCGGGAGCGGACGGAACCAGGCGCGAGCCCGGTCAGCTCAGCGATCTCCCTGCTTTTGAGGCCACCCACTGCGGAGAGCAGAACGATGTTGCGATCCTCCTCGCAAAGGCAGGCAAGCGCATCGTTCAGGATCAGCGCGTTGTCCGCCTGAACATGATCAGCCTGCGCGTTATCGACCTGTGCGCTGTCGGCCTGCGCTGGGATCGCATCCGAAGAATCATCCAAAGAGACCTGATTCCTGCGGCGGATCTGTTCCCTGATCAGCCGGCTGCAGCAGCCGGACAGGATCCGAAAGATCCACGCCGGGAACGCATCGGGCTCCCGGAGAGCGCCGATCTGACGCCACGCGGAAAGAACGCATTCGGACACAGCGTCCTCAGCGTCGGATTCATTGCCGAGCCGGTAATAGGCGTAGCGGTACAGCCGGGCCTGGTACATTTCGTACAGACGGCAGAACGCATCCGCATCTCCAGCCTTTGCGAGATCGATCCACTCTCTTTCGCCTCTGATCATTTCCATGGTGGTGTGTTTCCTCCTGTTGCCTGCCATGGTGAAAGCCTTCACCAGTTAAGTGCAGGGGTCGGGCAGAAGTGTTGCACTAATGTTACAACATGTCCGAAAAAAAATCGAGGCTCATTTGCTGGACAACCGCCGTCGAATGTGACATACTTCTGTTTGTTAAATGAAACAAACAGGAAGGACCCGGCAGAAATGACTACATTAAGAGAACTGACGCCAGGACAGCGCGGGCGGGTGACGGCCGTGGGCGGAGAAGGAAGCCTACGGCAGCACTTTCTGGACATGGGGGTGATCCCCGGCGAGGAGATCACCATGGTGAAGTATGCGCCGATGGGGGACCCCATGGAGCTGATCGTCCAGGGCTACAAGCTGACCCTGCGTCTTGCTGATGCCGAAAAAATAGAGATCGAAGATATCAGGGAACCTGCGGATGCGCCCGAGCCGAAAAAGAAACCGAAGAGCAGGCACGAGCATCCGGGCCTGGGCGAGGGCGGCCGGTTCCATCCGAAGGGGAGCGGAGATCCTCTGCCGGAAGGGACGGAGCTGACCTTTGCGCTGGTGGGCAACCAGAACTCGGGCAAGACCACTCTGTTCAATCGGCTCACCGGCTCCAATCAGCATGTGGGCAACTTCCCCGGCGTGACGGTGGACCGCAAAGACGGCCCCATCCGGGGCCACCCGGAGACCCGGGTGGTGGACCTGCCGGGCATTTACTCCATGTCTCCCTACAGCAGCGAGGAGATTGTCTCCCGTAACTTTGTTTTGAATGAGCACCCCCGTGCGCTCATCAACATTGTGGATGCCACCAACATTGAGCGAAACCTTTATCTGACCATGCAGCTGCTGGAGATGGACGTGCCCATGGTGGTGGCGCTGAATATGATGGACGAAGTCACCGCCAACGGCGGTTCCATTGACATCAACCGGATGGAGGAGCTGCTGGGCGTCCCGGTGGTCCCCATCGCAGCGGTGAAAAACCATGGGGTCCACGAGCTGATCGCCCATGCCATGCACATTGCCCGCTATCAGGAAAAGCCACTGCGGCAGGACCTGTGCGATGAAGAGGACAACGACGGCGTGGTCCATCGGTGTCTCCACGGAATCTGCCGCCTCATTGATGACCATGCCCAGCGGGCGGGCCTTCCCGTCCGATTCGCGGCCAGCAAGGTTGTCGAGGGAGATGCCATCGTGCTGGAACAGCTGCAGCTGGAGCCCAACGAGGAGGAGATGCTG
>CACXCQ010000318.1 GCA_902766185.1 uncultured Eubacteriales bacterium | reverse complement strand
TGCGGGAGTCCTCTTTTTCCCGGGCATCTGCAGCTGTGTGAGACGCAGGATCCTGCCTCCCGCAGCGATATCGATGCCCTCCGGTCCGGCGGCCAGCACAGTTCCCGGCTCCGCGTCCGTTTCCTGTCCCAAAGCCTGTCCCTGCCAGAGTTTCATCATCTTGTCGCCCCAGTAGGTATACGTTCCCGGCCAGGGGTCGAAGGCCCGCATCTGCCGCTCGATCTGCTCCGGGCTCCTGTTGAAATCCACCAGGCCGTCTTTCTTGGAGATCATGGGCGCGTAGGTGGCAAGGGCGTCGTCCTGCTTTTGCGGCTCCAGCCTGTCCAGGTTCTCCAGGACCTCGATGATGAGCCTGCCGCCCATGGCTGCCAGCTCCTCGTGCAGCTGGCCGCAGTTCTTGCCGTCCACCGGAGTGCTGTCCTTCAGCAGCATCGCTCCCGTGTCCAGTCCCTCCTCCATCTGCATGATGGTGACGCCGGTCCGCTCGTCTCCCGCAAGAAGGGCCGCCTGGATCGGCGCGGCGCCGCGGAATCTCGGCAGAAGGGACGCGTGGATGTTCAGGCACCCTCTTGCCGGAAGCTCGAGGATCTCCACCGGCAGTATCCTGCCGTAGGCTGCCACCACGATCACATCCGGTCCGACGCTTCTGAGCTCCTCCAGGATCTCCGCGTTTCCCCGCAGCTTCTGGGGCTGCAGCACCGGAATCCCGAGCTCCAGCGCCGTTTCCTTGATGGGAGAAAAGTGGATCTTGTTCCCCCGGTTTGATTTGGCATCCGGTCGGGTCACCACACGGGCGATCTCGTGTCCAGCTTCATGCAGGGCACGCAGCGCCGGTACGGCAAAGTCCGGAGTCCCCATATATACGATCCTCATGCTTCCTCCTGCTCCTGCTCATCCTGGGGCTCAACGTGATACATCTTGGTCGCCCGGTCCGGATAAAGGATCCCGTCCAGATGATCGTACTCATGGCACATCACTCTGGCCGGAAAGCCCTCAAAGGTGCAGGTCTGTTCGTTTCCGTCCCGGTCCAGTCCCGTGATCACGATCTTCGCGGGACGAACCACGGTGCCCACCATTTCCGGTACGGACAGGCAGCCCTCGTCCGCTTCTTCCTCCCCCTCCTGGGAAAGGATCTGCGGATCCACAAAGTAGTAGACTTCATCCGGCTCAGGCT
Organism: uncultured Eubacteriales bacterium; assembly: GCA_902766185.1. Lineage (GTDB taxonomy): Bacteria > Bacillota > Clostridia > Peptostreptococcales > Anaerovoracaceae > Lentihominibacter. The sequence goes on along the minus strand of CACXCQ010000318.1, from coordinate 5,390 downwards.
CCGCCACGAACATCCGCCGCATGATCCCCACCTGGGGCGCCGCCAGGCCTACGCCGTCCGCGTCCCGCATGGTTTCCACCATATCGTCCAGGATCATCCGGATCCTGTCTGTCACTTCTCCCACCGGTCTGCATTTCTTGCGCAGAACCGGATCTCCTTCAGTCACGATCGTTCTTAACGCCATTCTTTCCTCCTGCTTGTTCTTTTGTTTATGCGAAGCTGTAGGGATTGATGTCCACCACAGCCAGATACTGCCTTCTGTCGCGCACGTCCTCCTCCTTCAGTCTGCGGAGCATCTGCGCGTATTCTTTTCGTTTTCCGCCGGGGCAGCGGAGCACCATCGAGTAACGGTACACCCCCTTTATTCTGCTGATGTACGCCTGCTGCGGGGTGAAGACGTTCTGTCTGTCTTCCGGGAGCATCATGCTCCGAAGCCGGTCGTACCAGCTCTGTGCTCCCGCCTCCGCCGTCTCCTCGTCCTTCGCGGTGAACAGCACCTGTATCATATCGCTGAAAGGCGGATAGTTCATCAGCCGCCGGAACTCGCTCTCCTCCTCGAAGAACCCATCGTAATCCTGGGCCGCGGAGAAGGTGATGGCGTAATGCTCCGGATGGTAGGTCTGGATCACCACGGACCCCTTGATATCGCCCCGTCCTGCCCTTCCGGCAGCCTGGGTGATCAGCTGGAACGCCCGCTCCGGAGACCGGAAGTCCGGGATGTTCAGCGGAAGGTCAGCGGCCACGATCCCCACCAGTCCGACGTTGCGGAAGTCCAGTCCTTTGGCGATCATCTGTGTGCCGATGAGGATATTCGTCTCTCCCTTGCCGAAGGCCTTCAGCCTGCGGGTGAGTTCTCCCTTTCGGCTCACCGAATCCAGATCGATGCGGTCCGTCTGGTATCCCGGAAACAGTTGGCGGACGGTTTCCTCCACCTTCTCCGTTCCGCTGCCGAAATAGCGGATGAATCGACTGCCGCACTCCGGACACACCTTGGGAGCATCCTGCTGGCGCCCACAGTAGTGGCAGGTGAGTTTCCCGCTGCTCCTGTGGTAGGTCAGGGAAACGCCGCACTCGGGGCATACTGCCACATGACCGCATTCCCGGCAGGAAATGAATGTGGAATAGCCCCTTCGGTTCTGCATCAGCATGACCTGTCTGCCGGCGTGAAGCTGCCGCTCCATCTGCTCGTAGAGCTGCCGGCTGATCATGGACCGGTTTCCTTCTCTGAGCTCCTGCCGCATGTCCACCACGGTGACCTGAGGCAGTTCCACCTCATTGTACCGCTTGCGCATGGTCAGGAGCTGATATATTCCCTGTTTCGCCCTGCTGAAGCTGGCCACCGACGGTGTTGCGCTGCCCAGGATGAGCACGCCCCGGTTGTCCCGGTCGGCAAGACGTTTGAAGGCCACCTCAGCGGTGTCGTATTTCGGCGTAAAGTCCGATTTGTATGTAGCCTCGTGTTCTTCATCGATGATAATCAGCCCCAGATCGCTTACCGGGGCGAACACTGCCGATCTTGCGCCGATGACGATCTTCACCTCGCCGGACCGGATCCTTTGCCACTGTTCATAGCGCTTTCGTTCCGTCAGCTTCGAGTGGACCGTTGCGATGCTTCCTTCTCCGAAGACCTCCTGAAACCGCTGAATGATCTGTGGTGTCAGGGAGATCTCCGGCACCAGGACGATGGCTGTCCTTCCCCGCTTCAGCGTCTCCTTCACCGATCGAATGTACACCTCCGTTTTCCCGCTTCCGGTGACTCCGTAGAGCAGAAACCTCCGGTGCTCCCCGCTGTCGATTGCTTCCCGGATCTCCTTCAGGGCAGCGGCCTGCTCTTCGGTCAGCGTCTTTTCTCCGGGCCCGGGGACCTGCGGATCATCCATGCGGGTGCCGGCGCCTCCACGGGCTCCCGACCCGCCACCGGTACCTGCTCCTCCGCTGATGACCCGTCCGGTAAAGGCGATGTCCAGAGACCTCTCCTCCATCGTCTCCCCGCTCTGCGCCTCCGCGGAAGCGCTGCGGGTCCGTTTCTTGCCTGCCGGGGTGAAGCAGCGCAGGGCATCGATACAGCGGCAGACATACCGTTCTCTCATCCAGAGGGATGTGCGGACGCTCTCTTCGGTCAGGGAGACATCCTCATCGACGTGATCGATGCTGCGGATCCGCGATCGTATCCGGGGGTCGATCTCATCCTCACCCGAAACGGACAGCACATATCCCTCCCTCAGCTTCCGGCTTTTGGCAAAGGGAACATACACCTTGCTGCCCGGCCGGATCTTCTCCGGGGGGATCTCCCCCAGCGCATACGTGTAGGGTCTGTCCGTACTGTCCGTTCTGTTGTCAATAACGATGTCTGCGTATCTCATGTACTCCTGTTCCGTTACAGAAGGAAAATATCGTTTTCCGCGCACTGCCGGATCATGTCCTCCGGCCAGATGGATGCCTGAACTTCCCCGATGTGCGCCTTGCGCAGGAAGTACATGCACAGGCGGCTCTGTCCGATACCGCCGCCGATGGTGCAGGGCAGCTCTCCGTTCAGGATCATCCGGTGGAAATCCATGTCTCTGCGGTCATCGGCTCCGGCGATGGTCAGCTGTCTGTCCATGGCCTCCTCGTCCACCCGGATCCCCATGGAGGAGATCTCAAATGCCCGCTCCAGAATGTCGTTCCAGAGGATGATGTCCCCGTTCAGCTCCCAGTCATCGTAGTCGGGCGCCCTGCCGTCGTGCTTCTGTCCGGACTTCAGTTCGCCGCCGATCTTTTCGATGAAGACCGCCCGCTTCTCCTTCGCGATGGCGTCCTCCCTCTCCTTCGGATCCAGATCGGGATACATGTCCTCCAGCTCCTGAGAGGTGATGAAGAAGATCTCATTGGGCAGGTTGGTCTTGAGCTCGTTGTAATGCCGGTTGACGAAATCGTTCAGGTTCTTCAGCGCGTTGTAGAGGGTGACCACCGTTTCGTGGAGATACTCCTGGTTGCGGTCCTCCCTGCGGATGACCTTCTCCCAGTCCCACTGATCCACGTAGATCGAATGGAGGTTGTCCAGTTCTTCATCTCTGCGGATGGCGTTCATGTCCGTGTACAGCCCTGTTCCCGCCTTGAATCCATACCTTCCCAGCGCCATACGTTTCCACTTGGCCAGAGACTGGACGATCTCCACTTCTTTCTCGCCCATATCCTTCACCGTGAAGCTTACCGTCCGCTCCACGCCGTTCAGGTTGTCGTTGAGTCCGGTCTCCGGCGCGACGAACAGCGGCGCCGAAACACGTCTCAGCTTCAGTCCGTAGGCCAGTTCCTGCTGAAAAAAGTCTTTGATTTTTTTGATTGCTCTCTGGCTTTCCATGTAGTCGATTTCCGGCGTGTACTGGTCCGGAATGATCAGTGTACCCATGTTTCTTCCTCCTGTTGGTTTATATGTAATTGACTATCCTTAACGTTTTCATTTGGCCCGGGCCTCGGCCGGCCGCCCTGCCTTTGCTCATCTCCGGGAGAATCGGCATCCGCAGTAATCCTGCCGGTACAGCCCGTACTGCCGGGACATCTCGATGGACCGCTTGAAACCGTCTTTCTTCTTGAAGTCCCGGTCCAGGAAGGTCAGCCCGTACCGCAGGGCAACGTTCCTGCCGATCTCGGAAATGATCCGGTAATTCTTATGCGGGCTCACGGTCAGGGTCGTCCCGAAATAGTCGTTTCCGGTCATCTGTGCTGTTTCCGCCGTCTTCTCCAGCCTTTGGGCGAAACACTTCTCGCAGCGCCTTCCCCCCTCCGGCTCATCCTCCAGACCGCTGACGATCTTAAGAAACGCACCCGGATGGTATGGCCCCTCCAGGAACCGGATCCGGTCCTTCCCCGGCCGGCTCTCGTTGAATGCCTTCAGGAATTTCTTCTGGTTCTCCCGCCGCAGGATGTATTCGTCCTCCTCCGTGATGCACGGGTTATAGAAGAATACCGTGATCTCGAATTCGTCCGCCAGCCGCTCGATCACCGCCGTACTGCAGGGTCCGCAGCAGCTGTGCAAAAGCAGGCTCGGCTTCTGCAGGGATTCGGCGAAACCGCCTCCGCGGATCACATCGCCCTCGCCCGCGCCTTCCGGCGTCCAGGCGATCTGTGCCGATCCGTCCTGTTTATTCATCTCGCTCTGACGCGTCTTTTCCTTCATGGTTTTCTCCATACAGCACATAACGCTTTATTATACACTAACCAGCCATCCGCCGCAACGAAAGCGGGAACAAAAGTGCCGAGTCATAGCGCTGCACTTTTTCACCGGCAAAAACGTGGATGTGACAATCATTGCCGGTTCTGCTATAGTATTCCCATGGATAGAAAAACACCTGTGGACAACGAAACGCCCATCATCTTTGATACCTCCGACGGACAGCAGCTGCGGATCAACATGATCGGGAGCTGGCTTCGCCGGCAGTTCGGGCGCAAGATCATCAAGCTGAGCCTCGACGGCGGCTTCACCTGCCCCAACCGGGACGGAAGCAAAGGCTGGGGAGGCTGTCTGTTCTGCTCCGGCAGCGGATCCGGCGACATGGCGAGCCGGGTCACCGACAATGCGGCCGCAAAGGCCGGGAGCGACTGCGCCCTGCCCGGCGAAGCAGCGTCTGCCCGGGAGCAGGTCGCTTCTGCCATGGCCGGACAGATCCAGCTTCTTTCGACGAAATGGCCCGAGGCCGGATACATCGCCTACTTCCAGAGTCATACCGGGACCTACGCCCCGGCGCCCTATCTCCGGGAACTGTTTCAGGCGGCCATCGAACCCGGCTCTGTCAGCGGGGCGGACCACGATTCCATCGGGGGCGATGTGGTTGGCCCCGATTCCGGGGGCGATGTGGTGGGACTGGCCATCGCCACGCGGTCCGACTGCATTTCCGATGAGGTGCTGGATCTGCTGACGGAGCTGAACGAGCGGACCTTCCTCTGGGTCGAGCTGGGCTTGCAGACCATCCACAGCGAAACGGCCCGGGCAATGAATCTCTGCCACACGCTTGAGGATTACGACGATGCTCTGCGGCGGCTGAACAGCCGGGGCATCCGGGTGGTCACCCACCTGATCCTGGGTCTTCCGGGTGAGACGGAGGAGATGATGATGGACTCGGTCAGATACGTCTGCCGCCCGCTTCCATCTCCGTATGGTTCCGCTTCTTCGCCTTGTGATCAGCGGATCTTCGGATTGAAGCTGCATATGCTGAACGTAGTGAAGGGCTCCGGCATGGAGACCGATTATCCGGAATACGTTCCTTTCGATTCCATCGATGAATATACGGATCTTCTCATCCGGGCGCTGGAACAGGTCCCGCCCGAGATCACCGTTCACCGGATATCCGGCGACGCGCCCCGCAGCATCCTCATCGCCCCGGAGTGGAGCTTCCAAAAGCGCACCATCCTCA
>CACXCQ010000317.1 GCA_902766185.1 uncultured Eubacteriales bacterium | reverse complement strand
TCCCTTTTCAGCATCACCTGGAAAAGGGGATCCGGAAGATCGATGAGATCGTTTATCCCGTCGATGCAGCCCGCCAGCTTCTTTCTGTCGAACAGCAGCCGGGAAAGAAGGGGCGCCGCCAGCTGGGTCGCCTCCGCCCGCTGCATATCCATCTGATTGGCCTCCAGGATCTCTTTCTCCCGCGCCCGAAGCCCGTCGCAGACGGCTCCCAGCACCTGGTTCCTCACCTCCGCCGGAGTGGAGGCCAGAACATAACTGCAGGTCTTCACCTGCCTGATACTGTCTTTCAGTTCCATTCGTCTATCTCCATGTTCATCTGTTCAAAGCGGTCCACCAGTCCCTTGACCAGGTGGTTGACCTCTCTGTATTTTACTCCATTTTGCTCCTCTACCACAAGGAAACCGCTTCCAAATCCGGGGTATTTCTCAAATTCCTTTTCCGGCAGTCCCGCTGCCCGTATGTCTGCCGCCGCGATGCCGGACTGCCGCAGGATGGGGATCTCCATCCGGAACGTCCCCGCGTGCCGGTCGAAGCGCGTCTGCATAGGATAGTCTCCCATGCTGAAACCACGGTAATCGATCCGCTCTCCTGCCTGAACGCCCTCCGCGATCAGCAGGTCCCGGTGCGTGCGGATCCGGCGCACCTGCCATCTGCGGCAGGGCTTTCCCGCGGGGAATCCCATGCGGTACATCGCCCGGTGAAGATCGCATTTCTCCAGGACCTTCATCAGCCGGGAAAGCTGTAACACATCGTCGCTGTTGTGCAGGAGTATCCTCTCCTTCGCCGACTGGTCGCCTGTCGTCACGAACTGGTAGTAGAGATCCACGCTCTCCGCGCCGGAGATCTCATCCGCCCGGTCGCTCCACAGGCCCATATAGTTCTCAACGGTCTTCTGGCTCAGGCTCGGCAGAAGCCTCCTCAGCGGGGAGTGGCCGCTCACCACCTGATAGAGATCCAGGTCGTATCCGTTCCAGGCCCCGCCGGTCCACTCCGGTGCGCCCTGCGGGACCGCTCCACCGTTCCTGCGGAATCTCTCCTCCAGAAACGGCACATCGAAATGCCTGCCGTTATAGGTCACCGCCACATCGAACTTCCGCAAAAGCGACAGGAACTCCGCCAGCGCTTCTGCTTCCTCTCCCGGCTTCTCGGCAAAAATCTGATGCAGGATCCCCTTTGCGGGGTCGTAGAGCCCGCCCAGAATGAACCGGCTTTTTTCCGCGCTCAGCCCGGTCGTCTCGATGTCCAGTACGCAAACGCTGCGGCCGCCAAAGTAATGATCCAGGGCGCTGCTTTGATAGAGCTTCAGTTCTTCCTTTCGTTCGATGTGTTCCATAAGGAAAGTATACCACAAGGCAAGGCGACATAAAACCCCGTGGCTCATCATCGATGACATAACAAAAGAGACCAGAAGGTCTCTTTTGTTAAAAGGGGTATTGGGATTAGAGATTAATGAGGTTATCAGGGGGATAACCACAATGTGATTATATGCTATGATTCGTGAAAAAGCAAGAAAAATCACCGATTCTCTCGGAAAACCGGGTATTATCCGGTTTTCTTATTCTACCCATCCTCTCTTGCGATCCCTTTTTCCAAAAGCCGGCGCCGGATCATCTGAAACTGTTCCCTGCTTTTGCATCCGATCCTGTGCAGGTGGATGCCCCCGGTGAGGGTGCTGATGGGCGCCGCGTTCTCCTCCTCCCTGATGCGGGAGAGGAAGACCTCCACATCGTAGCGCGAGGACAGATCCAGCTTGCCGGACAGCTCTCCGTAGATGGCGTGCTCGATCGTCACATCGATGACTGTGCCGCCGAGGTCCACGATGGTGTAGAGCTCGTCCGCCAGTTCCTCCGCGGAGTGGCAGCAGACCAGCATCCCGGTGTAATTGAACTGGTCTTCTCCCTGCCCGATGATGTACCCTCTGGAGGTCGCGATGATGTCCTCTCCGGAGGCCCGCAGAAGAGCCACATCCGTGACGATGACCTGCCGGCTGACGGACAGCTCATCCGCCAGAGCGGAAGCGGTCACCGGACCGTTGGCAGCCTTCAGGGCATTGAGTATGTATGTGCCTCTGTCGTTTGTTTTACAGGTCAAGTTTGTAATCTCCATCTTTGATGAGTCCGATTTTTCTCATGACTTTATCGATGATGATGGCCAGCACTGCCGGAAGGGCGATGTGCAGAAGCAGGATCTTCCACAGCACGTCAAGGCTGAAGCCCATATCCGTGAAGGTTCCGATGGAGCCCACGAACCCGCAGGTTCCCATGCCCGCTCCGATGGGGATGTTGGTCATGTGGAATACGCAGGTGGCGAGAGGCCCGAGGATAGCTGCCGTCAGAGTAGGCGGGACCAGGATCCACGGGTGCTTGATGATGTTGGATACCTGCAGCATGGAGGTCCCGATGCCCTGGGCGACCAGACCGCCCACGCCGTTTTCCTTGTAGCTGGCAAAGGCGAAGCCCACCATCTGGGCGCAGCATCCCACGGTGGCCGCTCCGGCGGCGAGACCGGACAGCTCCATCATGACGCAGATGGCCGCGCTGGAAATGGGCGCTGTCAGGGCCAGGCCCACGACGACAGCGATGAAGATGCCAAAGAAGAAGGGCTGCCATTCGGTGGCTGCCATGATGGCCTCACCCAGCTTCACCAGGCACCATCCTACTGCGGGGCCCACCAGCTTGGCGGCGATCCCTCCGGTGATCAGCGTCACTCCGGGGGTCACCAGAATATCCACCTTCGTTTCCTTGGAGACCATCTTGCCGAATTCCGCGCCTACGGCTACGGCAACGAATGCTCCTGCCGGGCCGCCTGCCATGGTGATGCCGAATCCCGTCAGGGTGGCTCCCATGGCGCCCACCGCCGCGCAGCTGTAAATGACCAGCGGCGGCGCCTTCAGCGCGGTGGCCACGGCAACGCCGATGCCGGCGCCCATGATCATCATGTTCTTAGCAACGGCCGCGATCTCGACGAGAAAGGTGGAGATCATGTTCTCTCCGAACAGATTCGCCGTCTGTGTTCCCAGCACATCCAGGATCGTTCCCATCAGCAGTGTTGCGAAGAGACCCATCGCCATGGCGGACATGGCGTCCTGCAGATACCTCTTGCCGGTGATCTGTACATCCTTGCGTTTCAGAAATCCGACACGCTCTTCCTGTAATTGTTCTCCCATTGTCGTTATCTCCCTTATCGTTTCTGTGTTACTGTTCCGGGACGGATCCCGGAGCTTATGCCTCTCGCATTGTAACAGAGGTCAATACAGGTGTCAAGACACCTGTCGTGGTCGCCGCGATATCCGGGCGAAAAAAAAGAGGCGGCTGCCTCAGCATCCAGGATGCCTGTCGCAACAGCCTCTTTATTCTGTCTCTGTAAGGAACGCTTCTTATTTCGCGCTTTCCTCAGCAATAGCACTCTCCATGATGTCCAGTCCGGCCTGCAGCTGCTCGTCGGTCACGCACAGCGGGCACAGGAAACGGATGACGTTGTTGTAGGTTCCGGCT
>CACXCQ010000316.1 GCA_902766185.1 uncultured Eubacteriales bacterium | reverse complement strand
GCAGCTGCGTATCTGGCGGCGAAGCCGGTGACCTTCATCGAGGTCTGCAGCTGGTTCAAGGCGGACATGGTTCCGCAGCTCATCGAAGCCATTGAAGGGAAAGTCCCCGTCGGCTCCGCTGGGTATTGATCGGTCACCGAGGCTGATCGGCCAGCGAGGCTGATCGGGATCCGATAGAAATCGATCAGGACCAGAGGGATATTGATCGGAACCAGAGGGATTGTGACCAATCGAAAGGAGTATTCAAGTGAAGAGAAAAGCAATTTGGATCGTTGGCCTGATGATGATCATGGCCATGGTGCTGGCAGGATGCGGAAGCAGCGACAGCAGCACCGACGAGAGCGCCGCGGCATTTGACATTCAGACGGCGGAGGATTCGCCGGAGTGGGTAGCCAAGCTTCCGCAGGCAGAAGAGGCAAACCAGCTGTTTGTCGTTGCGGGCATCGGCAAGACCACCGCGTACGTATCCATGCACCAGAAGGATGAGAACGGAACATGGAAGCAGATCATCACCACGCCGGGCTACATCGGCAAGTACGGTCTGGGCAAGACCAAGGAAGGCGACTACAAGACCCCGGTGGGAGACTACAGCTTCAATTACGCCTTCGGCATCGCCCCCGATCCGGGCTGCACAGCCTTTGAATATCAGCAGGTGACGGACGATGATTACTGGTCCGGAGACCAGAGGGAGGGCTATGGATACAACACCATGGTCAGCATCAAGGACCTGCCGGATCTCAATACGGATGATAGCGAGCACATCGTGGAATACCCAGTCCACTATCAGTACTGCATGAACATCAGCTACAACGATAAGGGGACCCCCGGAGCAGGCTCCGCCATCTTCCTGCACTGCCTGGGACCCCAGAAGCCCTATACCGGTGGCTGCGTGGCGATCCCCCAGGACAAGATCATCACGGCCATGCAGAACGTGGACAAAGACTGCGTTGTGGTCATCGACTCGCTGAAGAAGATCAGCCCCGAGCTGTGGAAGGAATGGGAACTGTAGCTTGAAGGAAACGGCCGCTGAGAGAAAGACGACAACAGACAGAATAAAGCTGAAAGTCGCGTACGCGGACTTTTGGGGGACATTCGCCCCGGAGCAATTCGGGGTGCTGAAGATCCTGTCGCGCGATTTCGATCTCGTGATGGATCAGGACGATCCTGACCTGCTCATCTGCTCGATATTCGGATCAGATGCCCAGAAGTACAAGTGCCCCCGGGTACTGTTCATCGGCGAGGCGATGTCCCCGAACTTCCGCCACTACGACTATGTGATCGGCTGCGACCGGCTGTCCTATCCCGGCCGGTATCTTCGGCTGCCTGTGTACCTCAACCTTTTCAGGGCAGAGACCACGCTGGAGCTGACGGCGAAGAAGCATATACAGCCGGAGGAATTCTACCGGAACCGGGATAAATTCTGCTCGTTTGTGGTGTCCTCTCCGTTTTCGAAGACCGGCAGGGTCGAATTCTTCGAGTACCTGAACGCGCGCAGGCACGTGGCTTCGGCAGGAGCCATCATGAACAACATGGGCGGCTGGCGCTGCGAGGACAAGATCGCGTTCCTCCGGAATTTCCGGTTCAACATCGCCTTTGAGAACACGATCATGGACGGCTACGTTACCGAAAAGATCACCGACGCCTTCGCGGCGGGCTGCATCCCGATCTACTACGGGGACCCCTCGATCTATCAGGAGTTCAACAAAGGCTCCTTCATCAACGTGGCTGATTTCGCCAGCTTTGAGGAGTGCGTCGATTACATCTTCTACGTGGACGGGCATCCGGAGGTGTACGAGTCCATCGTGCGCACGCCTGCCTTTGCCGGATCCAACACCCTCCGCAGGACATACGAGGAGGACATACTGGCGTTTTTCCACGGGATCGTCGACAGCGGCTTCCGGATCCGCCGGCAGCCCGGTATGTTCCACAACGACCCGGGGATCGAGGTCTCTATCGTGCGGCAGGAGCAGAAGAAAGAGCAGAAGGAGGCCGGGGTTCTCAGGCGCCTGAAGACGAAGTTACAGGGAGATTGACAAAATGGAAGAAGACAAAACCAGGACTTGGCCATTTAAGATACAGTTCATCACGCTTGCGCTGATCCCGCTCATCATCATCGCCGTCAACATTCCGGAAGACGCCAGGGAGAGCGTCGCCGTTTTGGACAAGTTTTTTGATTTCGGTGTGGTAGCGGTAGGCATCGTGCTCCTGTTCGCCTTTCCCATCGGGATGATCGGATTCCTGAACGCCCGAAAGGAAAAGGTGCCCTACAGGCTGAACATGGCCACCATGGTGCTGGGGGTAGCGAACTGTATCGCGGGAGCCCTGTTCGTGGGCGTCGTCCTGATGATCCTGTTCTTTACCTTTGTGAAGGGAGTTTGATATGGACAGACTCTTTCGGCTGAAAGAAAACCATACCACGGTCAAAACGGAGATCGCCGCGGGTGTGACCACGTTCATGACCATGGCCTACATCATCGCGGTGAATCCCAGCATCCTCGGGGATGCGGGCATGGATCCGGGCG
>CACXCQ010000315.1 GCA_902766185.1 uncultured Eubacteriales bacterium | reverse complement strand
GCGGAGGATCAGCCGGAAACCCGTATGGACGTTTTTGACTGCGAAATGCGACCATAAATCGCTGAACCCATTGAAATTATATTGTCCTTGGTCGCCACGATCATGGGGCATGGGCTCCACGAACTGTAATTTCCTGCCACGGTCGATCATTTTACCAGAAACGAGACGCCAATGATGTGAATCGGCGGCAACAAATGCATCATTCTCACGGAAATATAAGAATATTGATTCTGACGTAACTCAGCATGCGACCAACGCCTTTCTGATTTCAACGTTCAGCGGTTTTCTTGGTCGCATTTTGCCCCCAAAAACGTGTCGAGCACCTCGAGGCTGACCGAGATCCTCTGTTCCGGAGCAGACCGCTGAAACAATTGATTTGCCCTGCCTTTTTTCATATAATGAATCATGGACGATGAAGAAAGGAGTTCCCCGTCATGTCGCGCGCAGTGATCATCACATCTTATCTGGAGCATCCCCTGGACATCCGCAGTCAGCTGCGGCCGGACGACTATATCGTCTGTCTGGACGGAGGTCTCGATATCGCGCAAAAGCAGGGCATCGCCCCGGATCTTCTGCTCGGGGATTTCGATTCTATTGATGGTGGTTTCCCAGATGATATCTGTTCTGCTGATGCCCGTAGCAGTGCCAGCGCGGCGGATGGCGGCCGTGGCAGGCAGACGAAGATCTGCCGTTATCCGGCAGAAAAGGATTACACCGACCTGGAACTGGCTTTCCGGATCCTGGATCCGGAAAAGACGCCGGAGATCCTGGTCATCGGCGCTCTTGGCGGAAGGCTGGATCAGACGCTGGTGAACGTCCAGATGCTGCAGAAATACACGGCGACGCCGGCGCAGTGGAATCATGATCAGGCGCCGGAAGAGCTGCCGTCCGATGGGCACAGCGGTCCCGGCGGATCCGGTGGCTCTATTGATCCCGATCCTGCTGATCAGCCCATCTGCGGCGAAGCAGCGGTGAGCCAGTCGGGCTCGCGCCAAAGCTCACCTCAGTCTCCGCACCAGTACTGTGATGACTACGGTTCCGACCGGCAGTACCGACTGATCGAAATGGCGGACGGGCACAACCGGTGCTTCGTCGTCCACGGCGATGGGTCTGGAACCTGCGAAAGCGTCCCAAGTGACGGCCCTTGGGTGTACACCTTCCCGCGTCAGCCGAACAGCTACCTGTCGCTTCTTCCCCTGACCGAGGAGTGCCGCGGCGTGAGTCTGCGGGGGGTGAAGTATCCGCTGACAGACGCCGTCCTGCACCGGGGCACATCGCTGAGCATCAGCAACGAGTTCGTGGCTGAGGAGGCCAGCCTTTGCATCCGGCGCGGCAGTCTTCTGGTGGTGGTCACCCGGGGAAACGCGCGGGACAGGATCTGACGGCAGATCGACACACGACGAATTAAACATGAGGAGGAATGGCGCGGATCTGCGCCAGAAAAATAGATGAAAGAACTACTGATGGGAAATGAGGCCATTGCGGTCGGCGCGCTGGTCGCCGGCGTTCAGGTGGTGGCCGGCTATCCCGGCACCCCCTCTTCGGAGGTGCTGGAGACCATTGCGAAACGAAATCCGGGCGGCGTCCACGTGGAGTGGTCCGTCAATGAGAAAGCCGGCGCGGAGGTTGCTGCCGGCGCGGCCTACAGCGGCGCCCGCTCCATGGTCACCATGAAACAGATGGGCCTCAACGTGGCTTCCGATCCGGTGATGTGCGTGAATTACATCGGCGTCAAAGGCGGCATGGTGATCTATGTGGCGGATGACCCCGGCCCCATCTCCTCCCAAACCGAGCAGGACACCCGGCACTTCGGGAAGTATTCCCGGATCCCGGTTTTTGACTGCGACAGTCCGGAGCAGGCCTTCCAGGCGGTGCAGGACGCCTTCGCGTTTTCGGAAGAGCACGCCACACCGGTGATCCTGCGGTCCACCACCCGGGTGTGCCACGCCTGCGCGGATATCGAAGTTCCGGAGCTTAAGCCGCCGGCACCGGCGGAGGGTTTCGTGAAGGATTCCCGCTGGGTCATCTTCCCCGGCCTTTCCTATCGGAACAAGCAAAAGCTGGTCAGCCGGGAGGAGTCATTCTCGGACATCTTTTCTGATTACAAAGGAAATACACTGGAGGGTTCAGGCCCCATCGGCATCGCCTGCGGCGGGATCAGCTACGCCTATGTACGGGAGGCCCTCGCCGCTCTGGGCGAGGACGTTTCCCAGCAGTTTACCCTGCTGAAGATCGCCACGCCGTACCCCTTCCCCGCCCGCCTGGCCGGGAAATTCCTGCAGGGCGTTTCGCGATGCATCGTATTCGAGGAACTGGATCCTGTCATTGAGGACGCGCTGATCTATGAGTTGGGCCGGTCCGGAGAATTGAATGTGCCCATTTTGGGCAAACGGACCGGGGCCGTTCCCGCGGCGGGAGAACTCTCCGCGGAGACCGCGCTGGATATCCTTCGGAAGGAAGCCGGCAAAGTGGATGCCGAGGCCAGCGCAGTGGATGCCGAGGCCGGCGCGGGAGCACGGAGCACGGATTCGGTCCGGACGGACGAGGCAAGCGGAATGACGGCGTCCGAACCGGGAGCATCTAATCCATGCTCCGCCCCGGATCTTCCTGTTCGGCCGCCGGTGCTCTGCGCCGGATGTCCACATCGTGGCTCCTTCTACGCCGTGAAGAAGGCCGTTTCCCAGGCCCATCGCCAGGCGGTCTATCACGGAGACATCGGCTGCTACACCCTCGGCAACGCGGCGCCATTGAACATGGTGGACACCTGCCTTTGCATGGGCGCCGGCATCACCATGGCGCAGGGCATGAACCATGCGGATAAGAATACGCTGAACTTCGCTTTTGCGGGGGATTCCACCTTCTTTGCCAGCGGCATCACGGGAACCGTCAACGCCGTCTACAACCAGGCCGACATGATCCTTTGCGTGCTGGACAATTCCACCACCGCCATGACGGGGTATCAGCCCCATCCAGGCATGGGGATCACCATGATGGGAAAACGCGTGGATCCGATCCGGATCGACAAGGTGCTGGAGGGCATCGGCGTACCCTGGGTGCGCACCGTCGATCCGCTGGACCACGAGGCGTCTGTTGCAACCGTCCGCGAGGCCATCGAACTCAAAGGCGTGCGGGCGATCATTTTCAGATCCCCCTGCATCGCGCTGACGAAACCGCAGGGGTCCTGCCGCGTGGATACCGACCGCTGCATTGGCTGCCAGCGCTGCATCCGGGAGATCGGATGCCCCGCCCTGTCACCGCTGCGGACGGCGGAGGACGGCAGTGAACAGAAGCGTGCAAAAGCCGTTATCGACCCGGCGCTTTGCACGGGCTGCGGGCTCTGCGTCCAGATCTGCCCGGCGAAGTGCATCGAGGGAAAGGAGGACGTCCGGTGAACACGATAAACGCAAACAACTTCGAGACCGATGTCCGGAGCTGCCTGCTCTGCGGTGTAGGCGGACAGGGCACTGTGCTGGCATCCCGGATCATCGCCGCCGCTGCCATGAACAAAGGTCTTCACGCCAGAACCGCGGAGACCATCGGCATGGCCCAGCGGGGTGGCTCCGTGGTGAGCCACGTGCGCATCGGACACCAGATTGCCTCGCCATCGATCCCCCGGGGAAGCGCCGATCTTCTGATTGGGTTCGAGCCGGGAGAAGCCGCCGCCAACCTTCACTTTCTGAAGCCGGGCGGGACCGTGATCGTCTGCCGGCAGGAGGTCACGCCGGTCACTGCCGCGCTGGGCATTTCCGGATACCGCGGCGATGCCTGCCTGGATTACCTGTTGGAACAGGTCCCAAAATGTTATATCATAGACGGCGAGGAGATCTGCCGGGAATGCGGCTCCCCGAAGGTGCTGAACGTGGCCGTCGTCGGGGCCCTCTGCGCCAGCGGGACCATGGGGCTTTCCCTGGAGGACGCCCGGGAAGCGCTGCGGCAGAAGATGAAGCCCGCGCTTCTGGACATGAATCTTAAGGCTCTGGAACTGGGCGCCGCCGCCCT
>CACXCQ010000314.1 GCA_902766185.1 uncultured Eubacteriales bacterium | reverse complement strand
GCAGGTTGCCGGCGTCCATGGCGCCGTCCGCCTTGCCCGCCCCGACGATGGTATGCAGTTCGTCGATGAACAGCAGGATCCGGCCTTCGGATTTTTCGATCTCGTTCAGCACCGCCTTCAGCCGCTCTTCGAACTCACCGCGGAACTTGGCTCCCGCGATCAGCGCGCCCATGTCCAGCGCAAAAATGGTCTTGTCCTTCAGGCCTTCCGGAACGTCGCCGTTCAGGATCCGCTGTGCCAGGCCTTCGACGACGGCAGTCTTACCTACGCCGGGCTCGCCGATGAGCACCGGGTTGTTCTTGGTCCTTCTGCTGAGGATCTGGATGGTGTGCCGGATCTCCGCGTCTCTTCCGATCACCGGATCCAGCTTGCCGTCCCTGGCCATTTCCACCAGGTCCCGCCCGTACTTATTCAGGGCGTCGTAATTCTCCTCCGGGTTCTGGCTGGTGACCCGCTGATTTCCCCGGACCTGGTTCAGGGCCTGCAGGAACTTGTTCTTGTCCACCCCGTAGCGCTTCAGGATCTGGGCGCTCGGCGTGTTCCGCTCGTCCAGCAGCGCCAGGTAGAGATGCTCCACGCTGACGTATTCGTCCTTCAGCTTCTCGGCTTTCTTCTCTGCCGCGATGAGCAGCTGCTGCAGTCTCCGCGTGGAATACATGGAGTCAGCTCCGCCGCTGACCTTGGGCAGTTTGTCGATCTCCGCCTGCAGCGATCCGATCATCTGACCGGTATTCACCTCCATAAACTGGAGCAGCTTCGGGATCAACCCGTCTTTTTGCATCAGCAAAGCCAGGTGCAGATGCTCCCCGTCGATCTGCTGATGTCCTTCCTCGACCGCAATGTTCTGGCAGTCGATGATCGCGCTCTGCGCGTTCTGTGTGTATTTTTCGATGTTCATGTATGTTACCCCCTTTTGGTCGTTTGACGTTGTCGCTTCTTCTGACTCGCCTGGCCTGCGCCTGTCTGCGCCTGACCTGTGCCTGGCCTGCGCCGGACCACGATGTTGCGGCGCCGGCTGCCGGCTTTTGCCGGTTTGGTCGGGCCCTCGCGCTCGGCCGGCTAATCAAAAGAAGTTGCGCGGAGCGGTTTCCCGCTCCTGCAACTTCATTCTACGACTGCTAATTGGGGATGTCAATACCTTTTTGGCACTCACCTCGTGAGAGTGCTAACAATTTTGGTCCAGGCCTGTTCGGCGATCCCTTTACGCGCCCCGGCCGGACCTACTTCGCCTTGTAGTACAGCTGGCAGTGGCAGTATCCTTCAAAGTTCGGGTCCGCGATCTGATCCCGGAACTCCTGACACATGCAGATGTTCTCCTCCGTCTTCTGCAGACGGCAGGGGCAATAGCCATCCTTCTTCTTCAGCCCCTCGCGGATGGCCGCGACGACCTTCGGGTTCTCGTTGAATGTGATCTTCATATCTCTTACCTCTCTCTTACCTCACTTTTTCGTTCGTAGTTCTGTTTGCTACCAGTATACTATATTGGCCGGCGCACGCAATCCGTTTTTCAGATCAAAATGTAACCAAGATAGCCGATAACCGTTGAAATCAGAAAGGCGTTGGTTACCTGCCATATTCATCTAAACCAGTATTTCTGCATCATTGTGCAAATTTTTGGTCTGCTGCCGCCGGATTCACATGCCGACCTTCGTTCTTCTGGTGAAAATGCTCGGTCACGGAAGGAAATTGCCACTCATGACGCCCGCGCCGAATGGAAGTGGTAACCAAGGCCAGTATAATTTCAATGGGTTCAGCGTTTCTTGGGTACATTTCGCCGTCAGAAACTGCAACCGCGGGCGGGGCTGTGGGAAAGCAAGGCTGGCGGTGGGCAGGTGATGCGCCTGGAAGGGGCAGTATCAGCTGTCCACGGGCAGCCGCGGGTTATCCACATCCCCGCTCGTCTTCATATCCACTTATTCCAACTGACCCGCCTCGATCGCGCCGCGCTGGCCGCCGGTCTCCACTCATGACCGGCGCGGCCAGCTATAGGGTGAGCGCGATCGACTGGCGGGGCTCCGTTCGCTCCCGTTTGAGCGAGCGGAATTGCTTAACAAGCCAGGCATACCAGTGCACTCTGCGGATACACCCTCAAAAAAACCATTTCCGCAGAATGCATGTGACTCTCCTGCAATCATTCCCGCATTCACATGCATCCAGAGCCTCATTTGCGGATGAATGTCCATCATTTTCGGATCCACAACATATCTCCGTTTTTTATGCGGAATCGTTTTTTTCAATCGCGAATCAACAAACCGCATCGCCACCGGAGCGCATGACGGCCCGTAACTGGGTCAGATTTTGCGGAATCCAATTTGTCAAAGCAGGAAACTACAAGTACTCATCTGTTTGGAACAATTCACGAGGGAAAAGTCAAGATTAAGCCGGTTCTGAGGCAATGAAACAATGACATTCCTGCAGCCTGAAAAGCCTAGTGGGCGGAGCATGAAAGGCCAGCAGAACGCAGATGAGGATCAGCCACTCGCGGCTGATCCTCATCCATCCTATGAAACTTATCCGTAAACCGTTACTTCTCCTGTTCCCAGTCGGTGACAGCGCCGACCCAGCAGCTGTCGTTGTCGCAGTTGTCACAGGTGGTGTCGCACTGCTCCACCCGCGTGCCGATGTTTCCGGCGGCACCGCCGCCAGCGCCTTCCGCATCTTCGCCGGCTTCCTCTGCGCCGCCTCTTCCGATGGTGCCGTCCATGCTGACCCTGGAGTGGGGCGGGATGGAGGCCGTGATGAAGGCGTTGCCGCCGACGATGGAGCCCTCGCCGATGACGGTGTTTCCGCCCAGGATGGACGCGCCGGAGTAGATGGTCACGTCATCCTCCAAAGTAGGATGCCGCCGGCTGCCCGACAGGGCATGTCCTCCCCGAGTCGAAAGCGCTCCGATGGTGACGCCCTGGTAGATCTTTACCCGGTCCCCGATGATGGAGGTGGAGCCGATGACGATCCCGGTGCCGTGGTCCATGAAGAAGTACTCTCCGATCCTGGCCGCCGGGTGGATGTCGATTCCAGTAATGCTGTGGGCGTACTCGGACATCATCCGCGGCAGGATCCGCACCCCGAGCAGATGTAGCTCGTGGGCCACCCGGTAAATGGTGGACGCCAGCAGGCCGGGATAACTCAGCACGATCTCTTCTTTGTTGAAGGCCGCCGGGTCTCCGTCGTACGTGGCCTGAATGTCCGTGTTGATCTTTGCGCGGATCTTCGGGATCTGCCGGAAAAACTCGATGGCGATCTTCTGGGCTTCTTCTTCCAAATCATCGTCCTTCAGCGTGCCGTACTTCCCATCAAAAGCCAGCGCCAGCGCAATCTGCCGGGACAGGTAGTACATGATGTCCTCAAGCTGTAGGTTCAGCTTGCTGTACATGTTGTAGAACTTGTAGCCCTTGTCCCGGTAGTATCCCGGGAACAGCACCTGCAGCAGTTTCACCACGATGGCGATGACCTCATCCCGGTCTGGCAGGTTGAACACGTCCATATTATCGATGTCGCGGCCCTGGTCGTAATCCTTCAGCACCAGTTCCACGATCTCGTCTACTTCGTTTCGCATCATCTTCTCGTCCATAACATTCCTCTCTTTTCTGCAAAGGCAGGCCGGTGCCCGCCGCTGTGGCGACGTCGCAAATGCTGGCTGCCTCGCGCGGTGCAACAACGACCGCCGGTGTCCGCGCCCTACTTCCCGGACTTCTTCTCTTCCTTTTTCTCTTCCTTCGTCTCCTGCCGGAACTCCTTGGTGCGGATCTCTTCGCAGACCGCAGCCACGAATTCATCTAAAGGCTTCACGCCTTCATCGCCGGCGAACCGGGAGCGGACGGAGACCGTTTTGTCCTCGGCTTCTTTTCCGCCCACGACCAGCATGTAGGGGATCTTCTCCATCTGGGCCGCGCGGATCTTGTAGCCGATACGCTCGGAGCTGTCGTCCACGGTGACATCCACACCGTTCCTTCTCAGCTCAGCATAGACTGCCTTTGCGTATTCCGCGAACTTCTCGGAGACGGGAAGGATCCGGACCTGCTCGGGGCACAGCCACGTGGGGAGCTTGCCCGCGTGCTTCTCCAGCATCCAGGCCAGAGTACGCTCGTAGCAGCCGATGGAGGTGCGGTGGATGATGAACGGACGCTTTTTCTGGCCGTCGCTGTCGATGTAGTACATGTCGTAGCGCTCCGCCAGGAACATATCCAGCTGGATGGTGATCATGGTGTCTTCCTTGCCGTAGACGTT
>CACXCQ010000313.1 GCA_902766185.1 uncultured Eubacteriales bacterium | reverse complement strand
ATGGGAAGCACGATTCTTCCCAGCTCATCGACTTTTCTCACGATTCCAGTTGCTTTCATCGATAACTCCTTTCTATTGTCATTCCCTTCCGCTACGAAGAGCGATTAGCTTTTCTGTCCTTCTTCTCTTTCTTCTTTGCAGCTCTGGTTTCCGGATCATCCTTTGAGATCATTCCTTTGACGGAAGCTGCCGATTTCGCTATGCTTCCTACCGTCGTCAGAAAAGACCCTGAAGCCATCGTGTCGGACAGGCCTGAGGCCGCCGTGGACACATTGTCGATGATCCCGTCCAGATCCTCGCTCCTGGACGCGGCGATCTCGGAGATCACTTCCACATCCTCCAGCACTTTGTTGGCGCGGTCAGCCGTTACGAGAAGTTTACGTAAAAGAATTATCCCGTAAATGATCAGCACAAGCAGCGCAATAAGCACGAGAACGATCAAGAGCGTTTTAATGTCGATGGTCACATCCATAGTAAAACCTCCTCTAAGTATATCCTATTATGACACAAAATGGAAATATCAGCAACTATTTTTTTGCCTTTTCGCTGTTTCTGGCCTTGTCCTTGCCCTTGCGCCCGGTGTTCTTTTTACTCTGCCGGCGGATCTCTTCCTTGTCATAGGTATAGAACTCGGTGCTCAGTTTCTCTTCGTTGTCGTTTTCTTCCGAGGGTTCCTCCAGGATCAGCCTTGTCCTGACCGTGGATTCCAGGATGTTGGTGTCCACCACCAGCGCCCTTCCGTCCGGGGTCATCACCCGTTCACCCGCATTCGGCATGCCTTTTTTCAGCTTCGCGTAGAGTTCATTCTCGAACTTCAGGCAACACATCAGCCTGCCGCAGATACCGGATATCTTCGCCGGATTCAGAGAAAGGTTCTGCACCTTGGCCATCTTGATGGATACCGGCTCGAAGTCCCTCAGCCACGTGTGGCAGCACAGTCCCCTGCCGCAGTTCCCCACGCCGCCCAGCATTTTGGCTTCATCCCGGACGCCGATCTGGCGAAGCTCGATGCGCATGTGGAACACCGCGGCCAGGTCCTTGACCAGCTCCCGGAAATCCACACGCCCGTCAGCGGTAAAATAGAAGACCACCTTACTGTTGTCGAAGGTGTATTCCACGTCGATCAGCTTCATCTCCAGCTGATGGGCGTCGATCTTCTCCTGACAGAGACGCATGGCATCGTCCCGCCGGGCGAGATTCTTACGGTGTCTCTCTTCGTCCTCCTCCGTCGCGATCCGGATGATGTTCTTCAGGGGCGCGACGATATCCTTCTCGGGGACTTCTGTTTCCCCTCTTGTCACGGTACCGAACTCCAGGCCCCTTGCCGTCTCCACGATGACATGGTCGCCCTGCTCCGGCCGGGCCTCTCCCGGTCCGAAATAATAGACCTTACCGGCCTCCTTGAATTTCACGCCTACGATTTTGACCATAGATTTTCCTCCGGTCCTTCTATATGCTCAGCAGGAGCTTTTTCAGCGCGTATTCCACGCTGAGCCCCCGCTCGATCTCTGCTCTCGCTTTCTCCAGCCCGTCCACCAGCCGTCCGATCTCCTCCGGCGATGCGGGAATGCCGTGCTCATCGCGGGAAAACAGCAGCTCCCTGCAGTGTTTCTCCATGCAGTCGATGAGCATCGCCGTATCTCCGCCGCCCTTCGGGATCTTCCCCAGGGTCTGTGTCCGCAAGTAGTACGGACTGCCGTCCAGGATCTGGTCCGTCAGCTGCACCGCCCGCTGCGTCACGTTCTCGTCCGCCTCCTTAGGCACGCCCTCCAGCCTGCACATCACACACCTTGACCGTATGGTAGGCAGCAAACGCTGGGCGTTCTCGGACAGAATGAGGATCACCGTTTCCCCCGGCGGCTCCTCCAGCGTCTTCAGCAGACGGTTCTGGGAATCCTCCCTCAGCAGATCCCCCGGATCGATGATCACGATGTACCGGGGCCCGTTTGGCTTGCGGGCGATCTGTGCCTGCATCTCCTCGACCTGCTGGATGGCGATCCATTTCTTTCCCAGCATTCGCCGGATCCAGATCAGATCCTCGTGGTTGTCGTGGTCCACCTTGCTGCAGATCGCGCACTGTCCGCATCCGTCGCCGACTCTTCTGGGACAGAGTATGGCCTTGGCGAACTCCCGGGCAAAGGCAGGCTTGTCCGTGTAGGACGGCCCCTCGATGAGATAGGCGTGGGATACCCTTCCGGCTCTCACGCTCTCCTGCATCCGGTGGATCGTGGCCTCGTCATTTTTCCAGGCTTCAAACGTCATGGCTGCCTCCGCCGGATCCGCTCCTGAACTTCCTCCCGGATGATCTCCGCAATCTTCTCGATGCTCTGTCCAGCATCCAGACACAGTATCCTCTCCGGGTATTTCTCATAAAGGCTGTCATACCCTTGAAGGACTCTCTCGTGAAAAGCGTCCGGCTCCGATTCGATCCGGTCCTGATCGCGTCCGCTGATCCGGGAATGCCCTGCCTTTGGATCGATCCGAAGATAGATGGTCAGATCCGGCATGCATCCGTCGATCCCATATCCGTTGATCTCCTCAACAGCGCTGCCCAGACCTCTTCCGTAGGCCTGATAGGCGATGCTGGAATCCAGAAAACGATCGCAAATCACGATGGTCCCCTCTTCGAGGGCCGGCCGGATCACCTGACTCACCAGCTGGGATCTGGCCGCCGCGTAGAGCATGCACTCCGTCATGGGCGCCATCTCGCCGTTTTCGGGATCCAGCAGAATACCGCGGATCTGCTCGCTGATGGCCGTCCCTCCCGGTTCACGGGTAAGCAGCACATGGTAACCGGCATCCTGAAGATACTGACCCAGCCTGTTGATCTGGGTGGATTTCCCCGATCCGTCTCCCCCTTCAAATGTTATGAACAACCCTTGTTTCATTCTTCTGTTCTCTTCAATGTAAAACTACCGTCAGTCTATTGGTTCCGCTTCTGCTGACGCTTGCGGGCACGCTCACGGTTCTTTCGCTTCTGCCTCTTCGTGGGAGCACGCTCCGATCTGGCCTTTTTCGTCTTCTCCGAAGAGGATCTCCTGCCGGAGGTGCTCCCGGCAGTCTCCTGTTTGGCTCCGGATCCCGAAAAACCCGCGTCCCCATACATCTCCGAGAAGGGGATCCGCTCCGTCCTCTTGAGCTCCATCGGAGTCCTGTGAGGATACGGACGGCTCTCCGCAGCCGGACGCGGCGCAATGTACTCCGGTTCCTCCGGCTCCTCCTCATACTCGTCGAGTTCCCGGTTCTTCCGATTCAGCCATTCCCTGATGGATGGCTTCTGATCATCAGCTGCCGACCGGGACCTGCGCTGTTTCGGCGTTTCCCTGCTGAGCTTGGTGACGAAATAGCGCATCAAAAGAGCAAGCGGGAGCATCAGAAGCAATATGAAAATGATCTCGAATACTTTCATACGATGATTATAGCACAAGTACGGCAAAACAAATAAAAAAAATAAGCGGCAACGTCCTGCTTTCCCAGGCGGTCTCCCACCAAGTATCATCAGCGCTAGGGAGCTTAACTTCTGTGTTCGGTATGGGAACAGGTGTGACCTCCCCGCTATAGTCACCGCATATTCTGTTTTGTTGAGCATGCACGCTCAAAGCTGAATAAAACTGCTTCCGCTCTTTCCCTTTCAACCAGATCTTGGTCAAGTTGTCGACCTATTAGTATCGGTCAGCTAAATACATTGCTGCACTTACACCTCCGACCTATCAACGTGATCGTCTCTCACGGGTCTTACCCTTAAAAGGGAGGAGATCTTTTCTTGTGGGGGGCTTCGTACTT
>CACXCQ010000312.1 GCA_902766185.1 uncultured Eubacteriales bacterium | reverse complement strand
ATTCTCCGCCTTAAATCTGATCTCCTCCGGATCCAGGTTCCGCCCGCCGCAGGTGATGAGCTGATCCGGTCTGATCGTCGAGAATAAATGCGAGATGAATTCCGGCGCGGATTCTCCCGCCAGCGCCCTCAGCGACATCCCGTAATACAGGTGGCTCTCCGAGGACTGCGGCGTGTTTAGGTCCCCATGGGAATCGATGTAAACAACGGCCATGTCTCCGTCGTACACCTTGTTGAGCCAGGCCGCACAGGGCGTGTCCGCGTCGCAGCCGCCGCCGACGGTGAATATCCTCTCGGGAGCGTGCTCCTCCAGTACACCGTTCACACGTTTCATACTTTCGAGAATATCATCGTAACCGAGAACACCTTCCTTGACCGGGCTGATCGGTTCTGTGCTGATCTCAACCACAGCGTCTGCCTTCCCGTCCAGATAGTTGTTCATCATGGCGTACGCTCCATGATATGTGCAGAGATCCTGTCCTCCGCCCTGCCACTGGGGAATCACTATGATCATGTCCTAATCCTCCACCTTTTCAAACCGATACTTCTGCTTGACCCCGGGATACTTTTCGTGGTCCACCTCACTGAGGAACATCTCCAGCGGCCTCACGTACATTCCCTTATCATCATACAAAGGCTGGTAAACCATCATCTGCTCCCCGGTCTCGCTGTGCGTCGCAACCCCAACGATCCGGTAGAGATAACGGTTCTCGGCCAGCGCCTCAGCATCCAGCGTTTCCCTCTTGAAATGCTGTACAATGTCTCCCGGTTGAAATCTCATCTTCACCTAAACCTCCATCAACCACGCAAACCCTTTTGCCATCCGCAGATCCGCATCCACGAAATGATTCCCCGGATTCATCTCCAGAACTGCACGCCGGCACTTTGGGCTGGCATCCAGAAGGTCGTACTGCCTCCGAATGTTATCGCCCACCGTCCTCATCACCGGATGTCGGACCTTTTCTTCCCGCTTGCCGATGCTCAGATACACGTCCGGTACCTGCACCTCATTTTCTTCCGCAAAGGCAGGCCAGCCCGGATACCACACCGACGGCGATGCAGCTGCAACGCCTGCAAAACAATCCGTCTGATATGCCGCCCAAAGCGCAAACAACCCGGCCAGCGAATATCCTCCCAGGTAGATCCTCTGCTCACTGCCCGCATCCATCTCCGGAATCAGATGCTCCCGAATGAAGGTCAGCGTATCCGATGCTCCCGCGCCAAAGGGCTCCTCACCGCGAATTGCCGGTGCTCCCCAAGGCGGCAGATCCTGATTCCAATCCGTCAGGAACATCGCCATCGTGAAGTCCTTTCCTCCGCTCAGGCTCCTGATCAGTCTGGTTTCCGAATCGATCTCTCCCAAGCTATGTTCCCCAATGGGTTGGATCAGCAGCACATCTGAAGAGCCGCCTTCATACACGAAGCATTTTCTTCCCGCTACATTTATTTCATCCATGCCTATACCCTTTTGTAGTCGATCGTCTTCGCATCCATCGCAACGAACTTGTCTCTGATCTCGGCGACCTGCCGGATGTGTTCTGCGTTTGTGGTGCAGCAGCCTCCCACGGCAACGGCTCCGGCCTTCATATACGAAAAAGCGTAGGACCCGAAGTCCATCTGCCCGTCGGGCGCGCTCCAGGTCTTCGTTTCCGGATCGTACACCAGACCGCTGTTCGGGTATACGCCCACCGGCAGATCCGTTGCGCTTCTGATCTCGTGGATCAGGCTGACGATGTACTCCGGCTTCGAGCAATTGACGCCCACCATCTTCAGCCCAGGATACCCCGAAGAGAGTTCCCGGACGCAATCCTTAATCAAGTCGCCTTCGTTGATACGGTGCCCGTCCCTGCACGAGAAACTGATCCAGTAGTCCGCGTCGAGGTCTTCGGCGATCTCCGCTTCAATCAGTGCTTCCTTCAGGGATGGCTGGGTCTCGATCAGGAGCACATCCGCACCGGCCTCAGCCAGGATCTCCATCCGCCTTCTGTGGAAGTCGTACAAAACCTGGTCAGTCACTCCGTAGCGTCCCCTGTACTCCGATCCGTCCGCAAGGAATGCGCCGTAGGGTCCGATCCCGGCAAGGCACACAGGATATGCCCTGTCCTGCATTTTGCCTTCCTCCTCCCACCACTCGTCTCTTGCCTCAAGAAACAGCCTCACAGAGTCGGCGATGAGCTTCTCCGCCTGCTCCTCCGTATAACCGTGGGCCATCAATCCCGGTATCGTGGCCTGGTAGCTGCACGTGATGCCGCAGTCCGCGCCCGCCCGGAAGTAATCCAGGTGAACCTTCTTCACCAGGTGCTGCTGCTCAGCCAATGCCGCAGCCGTCCAGAGGGCATTGTTCGTGTCCGCCCCCAGCGCTTCCAGCGCCGTGGCCATGGACCCGTCGATCACCATGATCCTGTTCTTTTCCAGGACATCCTGTATCGTTGCT
>CACXCQ010000311.1 GCA_902766185.1 uncultured Eubacteriales bacterium | reverse complement strand
GATCACCAAGGGCAAGCTCCGTGGCGTGGAATCCTACGGAATGCTGTGCTCCTGCAGCGAGCTGGGCTATGAGGACAAGGTCGTTCCCGTGGTCCACAAGGACGGCATCTGGATCCTGGAGGGAGAATACGAGCCGGGAGCAGACTTCACGGAAGCGCTCGGTCTGAAGTCCGCGGTGGTGGACTTTGAGATCACGCCCAACCGGCCGGACTGCCTGGCCATGGTAGGCATGGCGAGAGAGGCCTCCGCAACCTTCGGCAAGCCCTTCACCTATCCGGACATCGAGATCCAGAATGAGAACGGAGACGGGGAAGCGAAGGACTACGTTTCCGTGGAGATCAACAACCCCGAAAGCTGCCGCCGCTACTGCGCCAGAGTGGTGACGGACATCAAGGTGGAGCAGTCCCCCTGGTGGCTGCAGAAGAGACTGATGTACGCCGGAATGCGGCCCATCAACAATATCGTAGATATCACCAACTTCGTCATGCTGGAGTACGGCCAGCCCATCCACGCCTTCGACATCAACGAGGTGAAGGGCGGCAGGATCATCGTGGAGAACGCGAAGCCCGGCGAAGTGTTCACGACCCTGGACGAAACGGAACGTACCCTGCAGGGGAGCATGCTCATGATCAAGGACGCGGAGCGTTCCATCGCCGTTGCCGGCGTCATGGGCGGCCTGAACTCCGAGATCCAGGAGGATACGAAGACCATCATCGTGGAGTCCGCCAACTTTGCGGGTGACAGCGTCCGCCGCACGGCCAAGGCACTGGGACTCAGAACAGAGGCTTCTTCCCGCTTCGAGAAGGGCATCGACCCGAACCTGTGCGCGGATGCCGCTGACCGTGTCTGCCGCCTCATCGAGATGATCGGCGCGGGACGGGTCTGCAAAGGCAGGGTGGACGTCTATCCGCAGCCCCAGGCAGCGAAGACCATGGATGTGCGCGTGGACCGGATCAATCACGTTCTGGGCATCGACCTTTCCAGAGAAGAAATGGTCGCCATGCTGGAGGGCCTGGAGATCCGCGTGGAAGGCGAAGGGAACATCATGACGGTGACTCCGCCCACGATCCGGCAGGATCTGCTCATCGAAGAGGACTACGTGGAGGAGATCGCCCGGATGTACGGCTACGACAAGCTGCCGGTGACCCTGCCCAGAAGCAACGCGGAAGTGACCATCCCCTACGGATGGCGGATGCGCGACCTGGTTCGGGACAGCCTTTGTGCGATGGGCCTCAATGAGATCCAGACCTGGTCCTTCGTCAGCCCCAGAAGCGTGGACAACGTGAGGATCGCCGAGGACAGCTGGGAGAGAGCCTTCGTGAAGATCATGAACCCTCTGGGCGAAGAGAACTCCGTGATGCGGACGATCCTGACCCCCAACATGATGGAGACACTGGCCAGAAACTACAGCAGAAACAACGATCACGTGAAGGCCTTTGAGATCGGCAATACATTCATGGCCAGCGAGCTGAACAAGGATCACCTGCCGGATGAGGACTATTCCCTCTGCATCGGCCTTTACGGCAAGGGAGAGAATTTCTTCACCCTGAAGGGCATCGTCTGCGAGATGCTGCGGATCGTGGGGATCCGGGAGCCCATCTTCACCGCCGAGTCGGAATACGGCCCCTATCACCCGGGAAGATGCGCAAGGATCAGCGTGGAGGCCTCCGATGAGATGAAGGCTGCCGGCATCGAGACCGAGGAGCTGGGCATCATGGGCGAGATCCATCCCGATGTGGCGGAGAATTACGGCATGAAGGGCGAGCGGGTCTACTGCTGTGAGATCATGTTCAGCAGCATCCTGAGAAAGGCCAATACGGAAGTCATCTACACGCCGCTGCCCAAGTATCCTTCCACGGCCAGAGACATCGCTCTGCTGGTGGATGAGGACCTTGAGGTCGGCAGGATCGAGGAAGTGATCAAGCAGTACGGCGGAAAGATCCTGGAGGATGTGAAGCTCTTTGACGTCTACCGCGGCAAGCAGGTGGATGAAGGCAAGAAGAGCGTCGCCTTCTCGCTGATCTATCGGGATAAGGAGAAGACGCTGACCGATGAAGAAGTCAATGAAGTGCACAGCACAGTTCTGGACGCACTCAAGGATAAGCTGAATGCGGTGTTGAGAGAAATGTAGGAGAGGATCCATGGAAACAAACAGAGTAAAAGTCAAGATTTACGGCCAGGAGTACACCATAGCCGGAGAAATGTCGAAGGAAGAGATCATCCAGGTCGCCGCGCACGTGGACATGAAGATGCAGGAGATCTCGGAAGCGGCGAAATCAGCGGGAGCGGTTCCCGGAAACGTGGCCATCCTTTCGGCCATCAATATCGCCAGTGAGTACTTCAAGACGCTGGATGACATGGAGGAGATCAAGCGCCTGAACATCCAGCTGGAGAAGGATGCCCAGCACTATGTGCAGCTTTGGGACGAGGCGAAGAAGAGCTACGCGGATTACAAGGAAGAGACCGTTCAGATGCAGCAGCAGAAGGATGAGCTTCTCGAAGGGATCCGCCAGAGAGATACGGAGATCCTCCGCCTGAAGGAGTCTGTGGAGTCCGCCAAGGAGCAGGCGCAGACCGGCATGGAGGAAGTGGTCACCGAAATCGAAAACAAGTGCCGTGAGCTGGAGAACAGTTTCTTCGATCTGCAGATGGAAAACCTGCAGCTGAAGAAAGAACTGGAGAAATACAAGAACAACAATCAGTAATGAACAGGAAGACACTGCAGGTTCTCGAATACGATAAGATTATTCAGATGCTGAAGGAGCAGGCAGGTTCTGAGATGACCCGCGGGATCATCTCAGAACTTGCTCCTGTTTTTGATGCGCGCCGGATCCGGGATCTGCAGCAGGAGACCACGGAGGCGGTGCGGCTGATCCGGGCCAAGGGACCGCTTCCCATCGGCGCCTTTTATGACATCGACGGAATGGTCTCGTTCACCTGCAAAGGCGGCGTGCTGACCCAGGCCCAGCTTTTGCGGATCCTGTATAACATGAAGACCGTGCAGAACGTCGTGACCTTCCTGAAGGGGGAGGACGTTCCGGAACTGCCCTTCATCGATTCCATCGCAGAGCTTCTGGCGGTGCACCGGAATCTGTCGGAGGAGATCGACCGCTGCATCATCTCAGAGGATGAGATGGCGGACAGCGCCAGCCCGGAGCTGCGCACGATCCGGCGGGCGATCCTGCGCCAGAACGAGGCGCTGAAGAGCAGGATGAACCAGATCGTCAGCTCCGCCCAGCGGCAGGGGCTGCTGCAGGATGCCATCGTCACCATGCGCAACGGCCGCTACGTGATCCCCGTGAAACAGGAGCACAAGTCATCCGTTCCCGGGATCATCCACGACCAGAGCGGCAGCGGGGCCACGCTGTTCATCGAGCCCCAGGCCATCGTCAACATGAACAACGAGCTTCGCCAGCTGCAGCTGGACGAGGAGGCGGAGATCCACCGGATCCTGACGGCCTTCTCCGAGGCGGTGGCGGAGCACCATCACGATCTGACCAACAACCAGAAGCTGCTCTGCGAGCTGGACATGTTCATGGCCAAGGGGAAGCTGTCCATCGCCATGAACGGAGAGGAACCGGAGATCTCGGAGGACGGCGTGATGCAGCTGCGCCAGGCGGCGCATCCCCTCATCGATCCGAAAAAGGTGGTCCCCATCAACATCGCCATCGGCGAGGGTTACCGGACGCTGGTGATCACCGGCCCCAATACCGGCGGCAAGACCGTCAGCCTGAAGACCTGCGGGCTGCTGAGCCTGATGGCCCAGAGCGGGCTTCACATCCCGGCGGCTCCCGGAAGCAGGATCCCCGTTTTCCGGCAGGTATTCGCCGACATCGGGGACGAACAGAGCATCGAGCAGAGCCTTTCCACCTTTTCGTCACACATGGCGAATCTGGTGGGGATCATGAAGGAGGCCGACGAGCAAAGCCTGGTTTTGCTGGATGAGCTGGGAGCGGGCACTGACCCCACGGAAGGAGCGGCGCTGGCCATCGCCATCTTGGAGGACCTTGGACGAAAGGGCGCCTGCACCTTCGCCACCACCCACTACACGGAGCTGAAGAAATACGCCATCTCCGCCGAGGGAGTGGAGAACGCTTCCATGGAATTCGACGTGGAGACGCTGCGGCCGACCTACCGGCTGATCATCGGACTGCCGGGCAAGTCCAACGCCTTCGAGATCGCCTCCAAGCTGGGGCTTGATCCGCAGATCACGGAGCGGGCCGGCCAGCTTTTGGAAGGCAGGGATATCGCCTTCGAGGAAGTCATCGCGTCCCTCGAGGAGGACCGGCGCCGGATCGAAGAGGAGAAGGAAGAGCAGCTGCGGATCTCCGCGGAAATGAAGGCGGAGCGGGAAAAGCTGGAGAAGGAATCGGCGAAGCTGAAGGAGCGCAGGGAGAAGGCCATCGCGGAGGCGAAGGAAGAGGCCAGACAGATCGTCCGGGAGGCGAAGGAGGTCTCCGACGAGATCCGCGTGGAGCTGAAGGAGCTGGCAAAGGCAGAGAGCCTGGGCGAGCGGAACAAGCGCTTCGACGCCAGCCGGCGAAGGCTGAAGGAGCTGGAGAAGAAGAACCGGGCCACCATCCAGCGCGAAGAGAATACCCGGCCGGTGGATCCGGAGAAGATCAGCATCGGCGACCGGGTGAAGGTG
>CACXCQ010000310.1 GCA_902766185.1 uncultured Eubacteriales bacterium | reverse complement strand
TCAGATCGACCTGCTGCTGGCAAACGTCTGCAAGCAGAACATCACAAGATTCCCGTACGAGATCGTCAGACTGGCTGAGGATATCGCGGGCGGCCTGATGGTCACCATGCCCTCCGACATCGACTTCAAGTCCGATCTGCCGGTCGGCAAGAACGGCGAGACCATCGGCGAGATCTGCAACAAGTTCTTCGTCGGCTCCCCGGCCTGCACAACTGAGCAGAGACAGAGAATCATGAGACTCATCGAGAACATGTGTCTGGGTGCATCCGCTGTCGGATACAGAACCGAGTCCATGCACGGCGCAGGTTCCCCGCAGGCGCAGAGAATCATGATCCAGAGACAGGGCAACATCGAAGGCAAGAAGGCACTGGCCAAGGCTATTGCCGGAATCGAATAAGTTTCACTGAACAACATAAGGCCGCTTTGACGTCCAAGGCGGCCTTAGTTTTTAGGAAGGATAGTTAAATCATTAACATGAAGTGCGGCGTGAAATTCTGCGGAGGATGCAATCCCCGTTACCAGAGGGGCGATGCCTACAGAGCGATCAGGGAAGAACTCCCGGAGATCGAGTTCGACTATGCCCAGGAGGAGATTCCCTATGACCAGCTTTTGGTGATCGGGGGATGCCCGGCATGCTGCGCCAGTTACGAACAGTATACTGTTGAAGACGAGGTGTTCAAGATGTGGTCGGAGGACCACATGGAGGATATCAAGCAGAAGCTTTCTGCAAAGGCTGGCCTGACCAGGTGAATCCCGGATTCATCAGGGCGTCCTCTGCGGGATGATTTATAAAGATCAATTAATGGAGGTAACTTTTTAATGAAGAACTGGAAAGAACTCTATGACGCGAAGAAAATGACTTCAGATGAAGCCGTACAGCTGATCAAATCCGGAGACAAAGTGGTCTTCCAGCACGATGTCGGCGAGCCGGAGGAGCTGGTCAGAGCGATGGTCCGGAACGCCAAGAACTACAAGAACGTGGAGATCTCTCACATGTTCTCCCTGGGCCCCGGAGACTACTGCAAGGAAGAGTACAAAGAAAACTTCCACCCCAACATGTGGTTCGTTTCCGGCCAGACAAGAAAGGCCGTCAACACCTGGGGAGATTACACATCCTTCTTCTTCCATGAGCTGCCGGAGCTGATGCGTCAGGAGATCATCAAGGTAGACGTTGTCCTGATCAACGTTTCCAAGCCCGACAAACTGGGTTATGTATCGACCGGCGTATCCGGAGACTACACGGTCCAGGCTATCAAATCCGCCAAGACCGTTATCGCGCAGGTCAATGAGCACGTACCCTTCACCTATGGCGATGTGGTATTCCCGCTGATGGAGTATGCGGACGCTATCGTAGAATACGATGAGCCGCTGCCGACGATCCCGGCGTCCAAGATCGGACCGGTGGAAGAGGAGATCGGTAAGTACTGCGCGAGCCTCATCGAAGACGGCGCGACGCTGCAGCTGGGCATCGGTTCCATTCCTGACGCGGTATGCGCGCAGCTGAAGAACAAGAAGCACCTGGGTCTGCACTCCGAGATGCTGGGTGACGGCGCAATGCAACTGTATTATGAAGGCGTCATCGACAACACCGAGAAGGCCTTCGATAAGGACGTCATGGTCGCCAACTTCGTCATGGGTACGCAGGAGCTGTATGAGTTCTGCGATCACAACCATGCGGTCAAGGTCATGCCGGTTGACTACGTCAATGACCCCACCATCATCATGAACTGCTCCAAGATGATCGCCATCAACGGCGCTCTGGGATGTGACCTCTACGGGCAGGTAGCTTCCGACGCTATGCCGGGTCTGCAGTTCTCCGGTGTAGGCGGACAGGTCGACTTCATCCGCGGCGCGGCGATGGCAAGAGACGGCAAGGGCAAAGGAATCATCGCCATGCCTTCCATGACCGTCAAGAAGGACGGAACCAAGATCTCCAAGATCACGGCGACCCTGGCTGAGGGTCAGCCCGTCACCGACTCCAGAAACGACACCGAATTCGTCGTCACCGAGTACGGTATCGCGAACCTGTGGGGTCTGTCCAACGCCGACAGAGCCAGAGCGCTCATCGACATCGCTCATCCGGACTTCCGTCCTCAGCTGAAGGAAGACATGGAGAGAATGTTCCACCAGAAGTACTAATAAGCATTACGAACAAATAGTTAACCATAAGGAGGTTTACGTTATGCAAGCATTGAAATTAGTCCCGACGATCCATTATTTCGACACGTTCGGTGAATTCGCGAAGGAATTCAACGTTGGCAAAGGTGATATCCTGGTGACCAACGAGTGGATGTACACACCGTACGTTGCGCCCACAGGCATCGACATTCCTGTCGTTTATCAGGAAAAGTACGGCGCAGGTGAGCCGACGGATGAGATGATGGACGCCATGAAGGAAGAGATGGACAAGTATGAATACGATCGCATCATCGCTTTCGGCGGCGGCACGATCGTTGACTGCTGCAAGGTTCTGGCTTGTGAGATTCCCGACAAGGTAGCGGATCTGTACACCGGCAAGGTGGCTCCCAAGAGGATCAAGGAGCTGATCGTCGTTCCGACGACCTGCGGTACTGGTTCTGAGGTGACCAACGTTGCGGTCGCCAGCATCCCGTCCCTGAACCTGAAGAAGGGCATCGCGGATGAGCAGACGTTCGCGGACGTTGCTGTCCTGATCCCGGAATCCCTGCAGGGACTTCCTGACAAGGTATTCGCCACTTCCTCCGTTGACGCGCTGATCCACGCCACAGAGTCCTTCCTGAGCCCGAAGGCTTCTCCCTTCACCGAGATGTACTCTCTGGAGGCCATCAAGATGATCATGAACGGCTATGCCAAGATCATCGAGGCAGGCGGGAACACCAAGGAGAACAGAGCACCGTATCTGAAGGACTTCCTGATCGCATCCAACTATGCCGGCATCGCTTTCGGTAACGCTGGCTGCGGCGCGGTCCACGCTCTGTCCTATGCTCACGGCGGCGCATTCCACATTCCGCACGGCGAAGCTAACTTCATCTGCTTCACCGCGGTATTCAAGATGTACATGAGAAAGCAGCCTGTCGGTAAGATCGAGATCCTGAACAAGATCCTGGCGGACATCATGGGCTGTGATGTGGCCAATGTCTATGACGAGCTGGATGCCTTCCTGGGCAAGCTCATCGAGCTGAAGCCGCTGAAGGAGTACGGCATGACTGAGGATCAGATCAAGACCTTCGCGCAGAGCACCATCGACAACCAGCAGAGACTGCTGGCCAACAACTACGTGCCTCTGACTCTGGAAGAGGTCGAAGAGATCTTCGCCGGACTGTACTAATCGGATCGCACGACAGAAAGCGAACCAGAAATAAGTAAACAAAACCCCCACCGCGTCTTCGGGAACAGATCCCGGGAACCGGTGGGGGTATTGTTTTCTTATGGGGCTATGCCGAAGCCCGCAGGCCGTTCGTTTATTTCGTGCCGGCGTGGCGGCAGAGGGCTTCGAAGGTCTCCGGATTGAGATCGTGTTCGATCTTGCAGGCGTCCTCCTGGGCGATGTCCGGATCAACGCCGATACTGATGAAGAAATCCGTGAGCATCTTATGGCGTTCATAGATCTTCGTCGCGATCTCCATGCCCTTGTCGGTAAGGGTGATCAGGCCATCGCTGGCCATGGTGATGTAACCGTTCTCGCGCAGATTTTTGGTGGCATAGGATACGCTGGGCTTGGTCACGCCAAGATGCTCAGCGATATCGACGGAACGGGTATAGCCATTCTTCTCCTTGAGGATCAGCATGGTTTCGAGATAATCTTCAGCGGATTTATTGATCTGCATTTGCATACTCCTTATATGATCAGATGATTCGTTTTCAACGGCTGTTTTTCTACTATGAGATTAGCACATTCAATGTCAAATATCAATAAACATATTGTTCTGAATTTTGTCCCTTAAATTGCGTTTTCTGTTTCCCTGTGTTAATATGAGATTCGTATAAAAATTTGGAAAGAAGGTATGAATATATGCAGGATATGATGGTGGGACAGAATATAATCATTACGGAACGATGCCGGGCTCTTCGGCAGCTGGGCAGAAATGCTCTCAGAAACAAATGGAAGAACGCCATTCTCGCTGTGGTGCTCTATCTCATTTGCCTGACGCTGCCCGCGCTGATCTTCAACGAACTGTTCGGCATGAACGCGGCCAGCATCGTAACTAACAATGGCTTCACCTACAGTATCGATCCGGAATTTTATCAGCAGATGGTCAACTCCATGCCGCGTTACAGCATGCTGTCCGGGATATGGGTGATCCTGATCAGCGGCGCACTGGAGCTGGGACTGACCATTTACTTCCTGGCCACCTTCCGCGGTCACAATGTGGTTCCCAAGGATGTATTTCTTGGTTTCGAGCGCTTCGGCAAAGCTCTCGGTCTGTTCCTTTTCCGCTATCTGTTCATCTTCCTGTGGACGCTGCTGTTCATCGTTCCGGGTATCATCGCATCGATCCGTTACAGCCAGGCATTCTTCGTTCTGGCGGACGATCCCAACAAATCCATCCGGCAGTGCATGGACGAAAGCAAGGCCATGATGAGGGGAAACAAGTGGAAGTACTTCCTTCT
>CACXCQ010000309.1 GCA_902766185.1 uncultured Eubacteriales bacterium | reverse complement strand
TCGGATACATGATCCTGTGCCGCGGGATCGACCCGGAGAAGATCCTCACCCTGACCTATACCAATGCGGCCACCAGAGATATGCAGCACCGGTTCACGGAAGTGTTCGGGCAATTGACTGCGCAGCCGGTCCGATTCCAGACCATCAACAGCCTTTGCAATGGGATCATCAATGAATACGTCAGGCAGACCGGTGGGACCAAGTTCGATCTTGTTACGGATACTGGCGCGATCGTGAGCCAGCTTTACCGGAAGGTGTATCAGGAATTCGCCTCGGAGGGAGAGGTCAGTGAAGCGGTGAAGACGATCGCGTACATCAAGAACATGCGTCTTCCGGATGAAAAGATCGGCAACCTGCAGATCGCGGACAATCCTGCGCAGCCTCTGGTCAGGGCTTATCGGGAGTATATGCGCCGGAATCGTCTGATGGATTTCGATGATCAGCTGACCATTTCCTATCAGATCCTGCGGCGGTATCCGCAGCTTTTGGAGCAATTCAGGACGAGGTACCCGTACATCCTCGTGGATGAAGCGCAGGATACCAGCAAGGTGCAGCATGAGATCATCGAACTTTTGGCAGGCCCTTCTCCGAATTTGTTCATGGTGGGAGATGAGGATCAGAGCATCTACGGATTTCGCGCGGCGTATCCCCAGGCTTTGCTTGACTTCAAAGAGACGTATGCCAACGCCAGAGTGCTGTTCCTCGAAGAAAACTATCGCTCCACGCCGCAGATCGTGGAGGCTGCCGGCAAGTTCATCGCCGTCAATCGCAATCGAAAAGAAAAGCGCATGTTCACTGAGCGGCCGGCAGGGCCGCAGATTTCGTATATCGAACTCGATTCCAGGTATGATCAGTATTTTTACCTTGCAAAATGCTTGGAGGATATAAGGACAGATGCTGCGGTGCTTTTTCGGAACAATGACAGCGCCATCCCCCTGATCTACACGCTCCGTAAGAAGGGCATTCCTTACAAAAGCAGGGAAATCGAGACCTTCTTCTTCAGCCACAAAGTCCTGCGGGACGTGAGGGACTTCACAGCCTTTGCGCAGGATCCTGCGGATGCGGAGGTGTTTCTGCGGATATACTACAAGACGGGGCTGAAGATCAGCAGGGAAAAAGCCATGAATGTGGTTCGCGAGTATGACCCGGATATCGACCGGGGGCTTTTTCATACCTACTTGCGGGTATACGGCGGCAAGTCGAAGGGCCGTGAGAGGATCCGCAAGGTGATCGATGAATTCGCGGCGCTGAAGAAGGATTACGCGTGGGAAGCCATCGGCAGGATCGAATATCAGCTGCGCAGGACAGATACGAACGACCATGAAAAGTTCTTCATCCTTCGGGTCCTGGCAGAGCGCGGGGAGAACATCCACGCCTATTTCGACAAACTGGATCAGCTGAAGATGATCCTGAGAGAAAGGACCGAAGACGCGGATGCTCATGTGACGGTCAGTACGGTGCATTCCAGCAAAGGGCTGGAGTATCCTGCAGTTTACATCATCGATGCGGTGGACGGAGTGATGCCGTCAGCGGATGCCGACGACATTGAAGAGGAGCGACGTATATTCTACGTGGCGATGACCCGGGCAAAAAACAGCCTGAACATCCTGTGTTACGGTAATCTTAAGATGCCGTTCGTGGACCTGCTGCGGGGGAAGAAGTCCGGCACAGGGATGCTCGGATCGAAGAAGCCCGGAGGAGCGGGATCCACCGGGCGGCGTATAGATGTGCAGGAAAACGCGCCGGCGAAGGAGTTCTTCAGAAGGGGACAGAGAGTCCGTCATGTCACCAAGGGCAGGGGCACGGTCATTCGTCTGGAGGACGATAAGGTGATCGTACACTTTGATAATGGCAGAGAAGCGAAGATTCTGGCGGAATATAGTGTGAAGAATGGGTTGATGGATGTACTGGAGAAAGTGAAATGAAAAAGATCGCGTTTGCCCTGCCTTTGATCTCGGGGGTGTGCTTTGGCTCGCTGGGAATATTCATCCGGCTGTTCAGTGAGGCGGGTTTCAACAACATGGCGATCCTGTCGACGAGGAATGCCATTTCGGCGGTGATCCTCTGCCTTTTCATGCTTTTGTTTGACCGGAATCTGCTGAAGTGCAAAGTGCGGGATCTGCCGATCCTGCTGGGCGGCGGGTTCATCGGCATGACCATGACGAACATTTTCTTCAATATCGCGGTGCTGAACCTTTCGCTGGGGTTCGCGGGGGTGCTCATCGGCCTGTCGCCGGTGTACGTGGTGATCATCGCGGCGTTTCTCTTTAAGGAGAGGGTCACCAGGCGAAAGGTCATCGGCATGGTCCTGGCCATCATCGGCGTGACGATGGTCAGCGGGGTGATCGACAGCGGCATCACCTTCACGGTGCTGGGGTTTATGGCGGGCATCCTGTCGGGGGTGTTCTACGGCATGACCAGCATTTTCACGAAGATTTCCATCGGCAGGGGATACAACGGCCTGACCATAACGTTCTACGCCATACTGATCACGGCGATCTCGACGGCGCCCTTCGCGAACTGGGGAGCGGTGGCGGCTTACACGGCTGCGGCGCCGGTGTCGCATACATTGCTCATGATCGCCCACGCGGTGGTGGGCGCTGCACTGCCGTACCTGCTGCTCAACGTGTCGCTGAAATACATCGAGGCGGGCAAGGCGTCGATCCTGACCTCCAGCGAGCCGGTGTCCGCGATGCTCTTCGGAGCCTTCGTGTTCGGGGAGCGGATGACCGCCATCACCGTGATCGGCATGGCCGTAGCGGTCGTCGCCTTCGGGATCATCAGTACGGATAAGGGGAAAGAAGATCTGGGGTGAGGGGCAACAGCGCGTTGCTTGCCGGCGGCGGATTACGGGTCCATAATATAGGCCAGAAGCGATTGGAGGTTTGATGATATGGAAACGAAAGTGTTATTGAAGAAGCTGCGCGAGGAACACGGATTATCGCAGGAACAGCTGGCAGAGCGGGTGATGGTAACGAGACAGGCGGTGAGCCGTTGGGAAATGGGGGAGACGCAGCCGAATACGGAAGCGCTGAAACTGTTGTCAAAGGAATTTGACGTATCCATCAATACCTTGCTTGGAAGTCCGCGGCAGCTACGATGCCAGTGCTGCGGCATGCCGCTGGAGGACGCCATCCTCAGCAGGGAAAAGGACGGAACGCTGAACGAGGATTACTGTCAGTGGTGCTATGCGGATGGAGCCTACACCTACAGCGATATGGATGAGCTGATCGAGACCTGCATCCCGCACATGGTGAGCGATGCGTTCACCGAGGAGCAGGCGCGGGCGTACATGAAACAGGTCCTGCCCGGTCTGGATTACTGGAAGAGATACGAAGAACTCAGCGATGACGGGCAGTTCGAAGCCTTCAAAAGCCAGCTGGTCGAGGAGATCAACGCCCTTCACATCGAAGGCATGCCGAAGGTGGAGAAGCTGAACCCCCTTGCGGGCAGGGACGTGAATCTTGAGTACCGCCTGCCCAACGGGATGAAGGTGAAATTCCTGAAGGATCAGACGACCTATCTGGGGAATCAGCTGGAATCGGAGTTTGGGGGAGATCGATGCTTCGGGGTCCTGGCGAGCATGGACTTCATCCTGGTCGCCACCTATGAAGCGGGAGGCGCGGACCCGGAGCTCATTCTGTATAAGAAGCGGTAAGCCGCGCGGCGAAAACAAGTGAACAAATCATAAAGACGGCATGATTTAGCCGGGCAACTATAGTATACTGATTACAGTGAAAACAGTTGCCCGGTTTTGTATTTGAAGAGGGGGAAACAAAATGGCGAAGAAAGAAGACATTCAGGAGATCTTATTCTGCGTGGCGAAGTGCAAAGAGCAGGTCAGCCGCGGTCTGATAATCGAGATTCTGCAGGGCAGTCACAGCGTGCGGGTGTTCAACCGCCGGCTGAACCAGAACTCTGCCTTTGGGAGCATGAAAGGCCGGAGCACGGAGGAACTGGACGGCGTCATCCATGAAATGATCGAGTCCGGATTAGTGGAGGAAACGAAGGACGAGTATCCGAGACTTACCCTGACGGAAGAGGGGAAGACGGTGCTGCATGAGTTTATTTGAGAAAGCTTTGAGGTGAGATGATGAAAGATTTAGAGAGCAAATGCCGCGTGGCCCTGGTGCAGGCGGAGCCGGTCATGTTCGATAAGGACGCCTGTCTGCAGAAGGCCGTGCAGTACATCGAGGAAGCGTCGGCGGAGAACGCGGACCTGATCGTGTTCCCGGAGCTGTTCATTCCCGGCTATCCCATCGGGATGAACTTCGGATTCAGCATGGGCAAGCGCACGGAGCCGGGGAGGCAGGACTGGAAAAGGTATTATGACGCGTCGATCCTCGCCGGGGGCCCTGAGTTTGAGGTGCTTTCGGAAGCCGCAAAGGCAGGCCCTGCCTTTGTGAGTATCGGTTTCTCTGAACGCGACGAGGTCAGCGGGACCCTGTACAACAGCAACGTGATCTTTGAGCCTGACGGCACATGGAAGGTGCACAGGAAGCTCAAGCCCACCGGATCGGAGCGGGTGGTCTGGGGAGACGCGAACCGCGACTATTTCCCGGTCACTCAGACGCCCTGGGGACCCATCGGGAGCCTGATCTGCTGGGAGAGCTACATGCCCCTGGCCAGAGTCGCTCTGTACCAGAAGGGCATCACGATCTACATTTCGCCCAACACGAACGACAATCCGGAGTGGCAGGCCACGATTCAGCACATCGCGATAGAAGGCAAGTGCTACTTCATCAACGCGGACATGATCGTAAGGAAGGATTCCTATCCGGAGGATCTTTGTACGGGAGAGGACGTGCGCAAACTGCCGGAGATGGTCTGCCGCGGCGGCAGCTGCATCATCGACCCCTACGGTCACTACCTGACCGAGCCACTTTGGGACGAGGAAGGGATCATCTACGCCGACCTCGACATGCAGCTCGCGGCAGCATGCAAAATGGAGCACGACGCCATCGGACACTACGCCCGCCCGGACGTGCTGGAACTGGTTGTGAAGGAGTGAAGAGATAATCATGCGCAAAGCAACGATACAGGATGTCCTGGAAAAGAACAGGATCATGGTGATCGACGGGTCCATGGCCACGGCGCTGGAAGCGCTGGGGGCGGA
>CACXCQ010000308.1 GCA_902766185.1 uncultured Eubacteriales bacterium | reverse complement strand
GTCGCCATCAGAAACATCCAGGTCAGCTTCGCCGTGGAATCCATTTTGCTGTTGAACAGAACGATCTCCATGATGACGGTGAAGATGAGCAGGACCACGACAAAATGCGGGATGTATTCTCTGAGCAGAAATACCGGCACGATAACGATGGCGCACTCCAGAAGAAGCAGGAGCACGATTATGAAAAACCGGCTGAATATCAGTGAAAGGATCCCCTTGCGCCTGGGCTTCGCCAAGCGGACGACATCCGCTTCAATTTCCATTCTATTTCGCCCCCCAATTACATAAAAACTCCCGGTTCCCCCGAGAGCTCGTGTTCGGTAATGATCGTTAGGACAGACGTTAGCGCTTCTCGAAAGTCAATATCTGTTCTTTTCTTCATTATAATAGCAAAGTCTCCTCAAAAGTGCAATGATTCGTCGTTTTTCTGTCGATATTGACCGCCCCCGAAAAACAGTTTATTGTATAATAGTATTGACTGTGATCGATCGTGTTTAATGGAGAGAAAACTGATGATAAGTTATCGAAATAGAGAAACCGTCGCCATAGCGGCTGCCCTGATCATTCTCCTGATCGCGGCCGTGTTCTGCCTGTCATCCTGCGGATCCTCGGGAAAGCAGGATGCTCAAAGCAGCCAGGATGACCGGATCCCCATCAAGGTCCTGATCCTTCCAAAGTTTCAGGAGGGATATGCCGATGATACGATCTCCGGCGATTTCCCCGGCGAAGGGCAATACTATCTGCAGAACTTCATGAAGGAAGCCGACCGCTATAAGATCGAGGGAGGATATGAGGGCAGCGACCTTCTGGTGAAGGACGGTATCGCCTACTGTGTGATCGGAATGACCAAGGTCAACGCCGCCCTGACGACCACCGCGATCTTAAATGACGAGCGCTTCGATTTCTCGGATACTTACATCCTCT
Source organism: uncultured Eubacteriales bacterium (assembly GCA_902766185.1). Classification (GTDB taxonomy): domain Bacteria; phylum Bacillota; class Clostridia; order Peptostreptococcales; family Anaerovoracaceae; genus Lentihominibacter. The sequence continues at coordinate 1,253 of CACXCQ010000308.1, read as the reverse complement.
CCGTCGGCTGCGCCGGCTCGGCCCGGGACACCACCGTTATGGGGGACGTTTTCCTCATCACCGCCGCGGTGGATTACGACATCGGCCACCATGCGGACAGCCGGGAAATGGAAAACCCGGACAGGGAGGGCTGGTTCCATGACAAGGACTACGACGACACCAGCTACGTCCTGATGGATCCCGAGCTGATGGATAAGGTCTACGCTCTGATCAAGGATGTCCCCGTTAAAACGACGAAGCAGACCCGCCGCTACATGTCCAAAGCATTTGATGGAGCGAAATGGGCAACCCGAGATCCGAAGGTGCTCCGGGGGACAACCGTCACCGCCGACAACTACTGGAAGGGAGAGTATGGCCACCGGAATGCGCTGCTCATCGTGGACACCTACCCCTGTCCCGACCCCTACGTAACCACCGAAATGGAAGATATCGCTGTGGCTTCCGCCGTGCAAAGGCAGGGCATGCTGGATCACCTGATCATCCTTCGGACAAGCGTGAACATGGATGTCTTCGCAGGCGAAACCACTCCCGAGAGCCTCTGGGATCCGGAAAACAGCAACTATTCCGCGGATCAAGGTGTAAGCGAGACCGCGGATATCTTCCCCACATCGATGAAGAACATCTTCGATGTCAGCAAGACCATCATCCAGGCGATACAGAACGGAGACCTCTAAATTGAACGACAGATCACGAAATCAGAAACTGCTTGGAGCGGCATCCGTCACCGTCACTTCAGTGTGTTACGGGCTGGTGCCTGCTTTTTCATTCCTCGCCTTCGGCATGGGCGTAGAGACGGAGACCCTGCTGTTCAACAAATTCCTGTACGCGGCGATCATCATGTGGGCCTTCCTTCTGATCCGCCGGATCCCGGTGCGCTTCTCCCGCAGGGCAGTCCTGGGCATGATCACGACCTGCATCGGCTACATCTGCATGTCCACCACGCTCTACATTTCTTTCGATTACATTTCCGGGTCCCTGGCCACCATCGTCAGCTTCACCTTCCCGGCCATGATCGTGGCCATCGAAATGCTCACGGGGAAGGAACCTGTGCGCATGCTGAAGATCGCCGCGGTGATCCTGTCCTTTGGCGGCCTGGTTCTGATCGTCTGGTCCCCGGACATCCTGGGCGGCCGGCTCATCGGCGTAGTGTTCGCCTTCCTGGCAGCCATCTTCTACGTGGTCTACATCTTCGGGCTGGATCTGCCCAGCGTGCGAAGCGAAAACAGTTTTGCTGTGGCGGGCTACGTCATGAC
>CACXCQ010000307.1 GCA_902766185.1 uncultured Eubacteriales bacterium | reverse complement strand
TATTCTATCCCATCGGCAGAGAGGGTCAGAAAAAACTTGAGGAGGGCCGGGTGTGCATCATCGGAATCGGCGCGCTTGGCTCCTCCATCGCCAACAATCTGGCCCGGGCAGGAGTGGGCTATCTGCGCCTCATCGACCGCGACATCGTGGAGCTGACGAATCTGCAAAGGCAGGTCCTGTTCACCGAGGCGGACGCGAGGGATCAGATCCCCAAGGCGGAGGCGGCGAAGGATCACCTCCTTCAGATCAACTCCGGGATCGAATACGACGCCAGGATCGTGGACGTGAACCCATACAACGTGGAGAAACTGATCTCCGACGTGGATGTGGTGGTGGACGGAACCGACAACCTGGAGATACGCTACCTGCTCAACGAAGCCTGCGATAAGCACGGCGTCCGCTGGGTCTACGGCGGAGTCGTGGGCAGCGGAGGCATGGTGATGAACATCCTGCCCGGAGAAGGCCCCTGCCTGGAGTGCCTGCTGGGACCTCTTCCGGAGGACGGGACATACGACACCTGCGACACCGTGGGGGTCATCAGCCCCATCACCAACATCGTGGCGGCCTACGAGTCCGCGGAGACCATGAAGCTGCTGGTGGGATCCGAATCCGTCTGCCGGCAGGCAATCTCCCTGGACGCCTGGGATTCCTACACGGAGTTTTTCGATGTGGACCCGGATCCGGAATGCCCGGTCTGCGGTAAGCATCAGTACACCCGGCTGGAGCAGCGGCAGAAGACCTATTCCGCCAGCCTTTGCGGTCACAACGCCTACCAGATCACCCCGGAGGACGACGGATCGTTTAATTACGATGCTGTGGTAGAGGCTCTCCGCGGCGAAGGCGAAGTGGAAAAGAAAAAATTCTTTACCATTTTCAAGAATGAGGAGACGGACTTCAAGCTGTTCCCCGACGGACGCGCCATCATCAACGACGTGCAGAGCGGGGACGAAGCCCAGAAGATATTTGCCCGGTACATCGACCGGTAGGCGTGGCGAGTAAAATGTTAAATATTGACAATTCGTGCGCGGGATGATACTATCGGAGTATCAGGAAAGGCAGCATGAAAGTGGCTGGTCCGAATTGCGGTCTCGTGGAATCGAAAGATCCTGCGAGTGACGATCACCATCAAAAAACCGCCAATAGCTGCAACTAAGGCGGCGACCCAATACAGGGGTCGGGTTGGTTGCTTTTGAAGCAATTCCCTTTCCTGGTGAAATTATAACGCATCAACACAGGAACAATCAACCATGAAAATCAAGATTCTTTTCAACGGGCCGGTCCGACAGCTTAACGGATGGAAGAACGTAGCAAACATCGAACTGCCCGACGGCTCAACAGGATACGACCTCTGCGATTACTTCAACATCGTTCCGGGGAAGACCAGACTTTATGGCTTCCTGATCCGGGACGGCAAGAAGATCAAAGAGGAAGAAGAACTCCACGACGGTGACACCATCAAGGTGAACGGAAAAACATCGGGAGGTTGAGATAGGCTTAAGTATGCGTTTCAGCTTTTACTCGGAGCTGGTCGCATTTTGATGTGAAAAAGTGCGCGCCACATCAGATAGAATAGATCTGATGCGGCGCGCGCTTTTTTCGTGTGCTTCATGTTGCGGCCGCCACGCAGGTAACCACCGCGCAGGCGGCCAGCCTTTGCGAGAGGCTGAACACCTTATTTCTTGATCTTGGCTCTGTAGTTGATGTACTGGTCTGCCTGACCCGGCTTCCAGCGGACGCCGTCCGTACCCAGTTCGCCGAATTCGATGTCTTCCGGCTTGGTGGGCTGCATCGGGTTGTCCTTGATCTGCTTCACTGCATCGTACAGATCGGAACCCAGGAAGTACTTCTCCGGCTTGTTGGGATTCGGCTTGCCTTCGGCCTTCGCCTGGATGCCCGCCAGGATCTTCTCCTTGGTTGCCGGCAGCTCGTAGATCCGCACGCCCACCGCGTTGTTGATGGCGTTGATGACCGCCATGTGGTCGGAGGACTGGAACGCCTCGGAGGCTCCGGAGGAACCGAAGGGACCTCTGGGATCTTCGCCGTCGATGTGGATGTAGTTGAACTGCGGATAGTCCGGAATGTCCTTGATGTAAGGCATGCCGGCAGCAGCCATGTTCCAGTGCTTCTTGACGTCTTCATACTGCTCGGAGAGCGCGAAGCCGATGGCGTGGGACATGCCGCCGTAG
>CACXCQ010000306.1 GCA_902766185.1 uncultured Eubacteriales bacterium | reverse complement strand
CAGCGCCGCGTGCTGTCCTATTTCATCACCTCGTGGTACATGTCCGCGTAGATCCCGGCCGCCTTTTTCCAGCCGAAGTTCAGCCGCAGGTCGTGTTCCACCAGTTTGGCCCAGGCTTCCTTATCCTTAAACATTTCCGCTGCCGCGCGGATGGTCCGCTCCAGCTCCTGCGGGCTGTATTCCTCGAAGGTGAACCCGCGGCCGTTCTCGCCCCGGCAGTCCGTGATGGAGTCCGCCAGGCCGCCGGTCTTGCGCACGATGGGAACAGCTCCGTATCTGCAGGAGATCATCTGCGCCAGTCCGCAGGCTTCGATCCGGGAGGGCATCAGGAACATATCCGCTCCCGCGTAGATCTGTCTGGAAAACTCCCCGTTGAATTCGAGCATGCACCGGACCTGTCCCGGATGTCTTCCCTCCAGCTGCCGGAAGAAGCCCTCGTAAGCCTCATCGCCGGTGCCCAGAAGCACGAACCGGACCACCCCGTCGTCCAGGAGCCGGTCGATGCAGCCGGTCACCAGATTCATTCCCTTCGGCTCCACCATCCGGGTGATCATGGCCATCACCGGCACATCATCATCCAAAGGCAGGCCCAGCTTTTCTGCCAGCGCCTTGCGGCACTCCGCCTTTCCCTCCGGACGGCGGAACGAGTAATTCTTCACCAGAGAGCTGTCCTTCGACGGGTTGTAGATGTCGGTATCGATGCCGTTGAGGATCCCGCGGATCTTATGCTCGTTCTTCCTGAGGATCGGATCCAGACCGAAGGACGTCGCCGGGTCCATCAGTTCCTTCGCGTAGGTGGGGCTCACCGTGGACACGATATCCGCGCACTCCACCGCGCCCTTCATCAGATTGACTCCGCCCTTGTACTCCAGCAGATGCTGCTCATCTCCCGGCAGATCGATGATGTCTCCCATGACATCCCATCCGTACTGGCCCTGATACTGGACATTGTGGATGGTGAAGATGGTCTTCATGAACTCTCTGCGGTAGACCGCGTACTGATACACCGGCACCAGCGCGCACTGCCAGTCGTTGGCGTGGATGATGTCCGGAACGAAATCGATGAACTGCAGGGCGCCGAATACAGCCTTTGAGAAATAGGCGTAACGCTCGCAGTCGTCGAGATAGCCGTACAGCTTGCTGCGCCGGAAATAATATTCGTTATCGATAAAGTAATAGATGACCCCGTCCAGCTCCATCTGGAAAACGCCCATGTGCTGGGCACGCCAGGACAGGTTCACGCATCCCGCTCCCAGGAATTCCATCTTCTCCCGCATCTCCTGGGAAACGCTGCCGTACAAAGGCAGGATCACCCGGCAGTCGATATCCTGCTGCTTGCGGGCGTTCAGTGCTTTGGGCAGAGCTGTTGCCACCTCTCCCAGTCCTCCGGTGTGGACGAACGGAACCGCTTCCGACGTCACGAAGAGGATCTTTGTCTTCGTCTGTTCTTTTTTCATGTTCTATGTCTCCTTCTAACACGCTGATCCGCACCGCCGAATCGCAATGCGCAGTTGCGGATTTGCGTATATTTATGTATAATAACAATACTATTCGGGCTCTTTTGTTTACGGACGATGGTTTCTGCCTTCGCCGGAGCGCCGATTAAGCACATATTATACCACGTTTGACCTGATTTTGCGAGCAAAAACGTAAACATAATCGGAAAGGAGAAGGATCTCACATGAGCGAAAAGAAACAAATCGTTGCCATGCTGCTTGCCGGCGGACAGGGCAGCCGTCTTGTTCCTCTGACGAAGACCACCGCCAAGCCGGCAGTTCCATTTGGCGGAAAGTACCGGATCATCGACTTTCCCTTGTCCAACTGCATCAACTCCGACATCGACACCGTCGGCGTGCTGACGCAGTACCAGCCTTTGGAGCTGAACGACTATTTGGGACGGGGCGAGCCATGGGACATGAACCTGAAATTCGGCGGAATGCACGTCCTGCCCCCCTATGAAGGCGAGCAGGGCGCAGAGTGGTTCCTGGGAACAGCGAACGCTATCTATCAGAACCTGCGGTTCATCCGTCGCTATAACCCGAAGTACGTACTGATCCTCTCCGGAGACCATATCTACAAGATGGACTATCGGATCATGCTGCAGGAGCACATCGACAACGAAGCTGACTGCACCATCTCCGTCATCGATGTTCCCCTGGAAGAGGCCAGCCGTTTCGGCATCATGACCACCGATTCCACCGGCAGGATCACCGAGTTCGCCGAGAAGCCGGCCCATCCCAACAGCACTCTGGCCAGCATGGGCGTGTACATCTTCAGCACGGACAAGCTGATCCAGTACCTGAACATCGACGAGCTGGATCCGGATTCCGACAGCGACTTCGGCAAGAACGTCATCCCCAGGATGCTGGCGGACGGCCAGCGGATGTTCGCCTATCTGTACGGCGGATACTGGAAGGACGTGGGCACCCTGTCCTCCTTCTGGGCGGCGAACATGGATGCCCTGGGCGATGTTCCGGAGCTGTTCCTGAACGACCCGGGCTGGAAGATCTACTACCGCCACGGCTTCACCCATCCGGAATACATGGGCGAGGACGCGGAGGTCACCAACTCCATCATCGGCGATGGCGGTTCCCTTCACGGCACCGTGAAAAACTCCGTGATCTTCAGCGATGTGGCCGTGCGCCCGCAGGCGGCCGTCCGTGACAGCGTGGTCATGGACAGCGCGGCCATCGGCGAAGGAGCCACTGTGGATCACGCCATCGTCGCGGACCACGTGACCATCGGCGAGGGCGCGGTGATCGGCGCCCCTCTGGATGAAGACAGCGAGCTGACGGTCATCGGACCCAACGTGGAGATCCCGGCTGGAACGAAGGTTGCTCCCGGAAAGATCATCGCCACCGCAGAGGATCTGACGGACGAGAAAGGAGGCAGATAATATGGATGCTGCAGGAATCATTTTAGCAGATAACGCGGCCTGGCTGTCAAAGGAACTGACACAGCACCGCACATTGTCCGCCGTTCCCTTCGGCGCGAAATACCGGCTGATCGACTTCAGCCTCAGCAATATGATCAACGCGGACATCAGCAGCGTTGGCATCATCATGACCGACCAGTACGACAGCGTCATGCACCACGTGCAGTCCGGCGCGGAGTGGGACCTGGACCGCAAGAACGGCGGTCTTCGTTACCTTCCTCCCCTGTCCTCTGCTGACAGCGTCCTCGCCGAGGGCTCCCGGCTCCAGATCCTTCGCAACAACGAATTCTATATCCGCCAGCTGAAGGAAAAATACCTGATCCTGTGCGGCACCGGATACGTGGGCAGCCTGGACTTCGCTGCTCTGCTGCAGGCCCATATCGACAAGCAGGCGGACATCACCAGCATGTTCGGCAACAATGTTGTCAACGCTACGCCGCTGCACAAGCGGATCGGCCTGGTGACCAATGACGACGGCCGGATCATCTCCATCGACCCGGCGCAGAGCGATGCTCTGCTCAGCGAGCTGACCATGAACACCTGCGTCGTAGAGCGCGAGCTCCTGCTGGATATGCTGGACAGCCTCTCCCGCAACCCCCGGGGACTGACTTCTCTGGAGCAGCTGCAGGAGACCCTCAACACGAAGCGCGTCTACGCCCACTTCACCGACGAGATGATCATCTATCTGGAGGATCTGACCTCATACCTGAGCGGCAGTCTGGCACTGCTGGATCACGACGTCCGGAAGAATCTCTTCCACGCCGAGTCCGGCCCGGTCATCACCAAGACCAAGGACAGCCCGGCTACCCGCTACAGCAAGGACGCCAAGGTCTCCAACAGCATGATCGCCGACGGCGCGGTGATCGAAGGCGAGGTCCGCAACAGCATCATCTTCCGGGGTGCCCGGATCAAAAAGAATGCCGTTGTGGAAAACAGCGTCATCATGCAGGACTCCACCGTTGGCGAAGGCGCACACCTGAACTACGCGGTGCTGGATAAGGAAGTCATCATCGATGACGGCCGCCTGCTGTCCGGATACCTGACTCATCCCTTCCTCTGCGGAAAGGGCGAGCGAATCTGACCAAGAAGAGAAGACCATGATCAAGATCATTCATGACGCAAGCAATACCATGTTTCGAAATCCGACCGGCGCAAGGCAGGCCGGATTTCCTATACGACTGACCCTGCTGACGGAACAGAGCCTTCAGGGGCTGCAGCCGGTGCTGCACGCCTGCTTCGACAAGGACGACAGCCGGCAGGAGCTTCCCATGCAGCAGGCGCCGCTTCCGGGAACCGACGGATCAGCGGCCGGCTCAGCGGTCGGATCCGTGGCGGGCAGCGACCTGTACACCGCCTGGAGCGTATCTTTCGTGCCGGAATCCGCGGGCCTTTACTGGTACTGGTTCGAGCTGGTGGATGCTCCGGCGGACCTGCCGAATACCCATCAGGATCCCCAGACCGATCCCGAGGACGAGGAAGGCTGGCGGGGGTGGCGCGAAGGCACGGACAACGGCTGGGACGCGCCGGTCCAAAAATACGAGGGTCCGTCGTTCGTAGGCTGCGACATGAGCGGCGGCCAGGCCGTGCTCACCTATGAGCCCATGGCCTGGCAGATCACGGTCTTCGAACCCGAATACGAGGAGCCCGACTGGATCCGCGGCGGCGTCTTCTATCACGTCTTCGTGGACCGCTTCGCCAGATCCGGCGATCCCGTTCCCATGAAGGGAAAGATCCTCCGTGACGATTGGGGCGGCATGCCCGAGTGGCGCCCGGATGAGCACGGAGAGATCCTGAACAACGATTTCTTCGGGGGCAACCTGGAAGGCGTCCGGGAAAAGCTCCCCTATTTTCAGGAGCTTGGCGTGACCTGTCTCTACCTGAGCCCCATTTTTGAGGCCTATTCCAGCCACAAGTACGACACTTCGGACTACATGAAGGTCGACCCCATGTTCGGGGACAACGAGGGATTCTCCAGGCTTTGCGCGGAGGCGGCGGAGCGCGGCATCCGGATCATCTGCGACGGGGTCTTCTCCCATACGGGCTCGGACTCCCGCTACTTCGACATCCATGACCGCTACGGCGACGGCGCCTGCCACCATCCGGACTCCCCCTATCGGGACTGGTACTATTTCGAGAACGGCGGCTGGCAGAGCTGGTGGGGCATCTCGACCCTGCCCCGGGTGAACAAAAACGTCCTCTCCTATCAGAAGTTCATGGCCGGCGAAAACGGCGTGATCCGCAAGTGGCTCCGCGCCGGTGCTTCCGGCTGGCGGCTGGACGTGGTGGACGAGCTTCCCCGCGAGTTCCTGGAGAAGCTGACCGCTGCCGCAAAGGCAGAGAAGGCCGATGCCCTGATGCTGGGAGAGGTCTGGGAGGACGCCTCCAACAAGGTGGCCTACGAAGAACGAAAAAACTATTTCGAGGGCGATAAACTGGATTCGGTGATGAACTATCCCCTGCGCCGGGGCATCATCGATTACGTCCGGAACGGGGACGCGCAGGCTCTGGCCTGGCCCATGGCCATGATCATGGAGCACTATCCCAGCCGGGTGGTCCACGCCCTGATGAACATTCTCGGCACCCACGACACGGAGCGGATCATCACCGCCCTCGCCGGGCAAAAGCTGGGACCGGACGCTTCCCGCGAGGTAAAGGCCTCCGTCAAGATGGATCCCGTCCAGTGGGCTTCCGGCATACGCAGGCTGAAGGTCGCCGTGGTGCTCCAGATGACCCTGCCCGGCGTGCCTTGCATCTACTACGGAGACGAGGCCGGCATGGAAGGCTACAACGACCCGTTCAACCGCCGCTGCTTCCCCTGGGGAAGCGAGAACAAAGATCTGCAGGACTGGTACAGGAAGGTCATCGCCATCCGGAGCAGTCACGCCGTCTACATTGACGGAGATTACCGCCTCCTGGTCGCCCGGGACGGTTTCTTCTCCTTCGAGCGCTTCCTGCCGGACGAGGAGATCACCCCGGCCAGCATTTCCAGAAATAAAAATACCGCGCGTCTGATCACTGCCGCCAACTGCGGCCAGTCCCAGCACGTCCTGCCTTTGCACGGATCGTGGAGGGATCTGCTGTCCGGCGCGATCTTTGAAGACGACATTATCGTCCTCCCCGGTCAGGCCATGATTCTTGAAGCGCGGTAATCTCTATTCCTGCGGTCCCCGGTATTCCAGGCATACCATCGTCACATCGTCAAAGGCTTCTGCGCCCTTCACGAAACTTTCCATATCCTCTGTCACACGCTGCAGCACCGAAGAGCAGTCCTGCTTTTGCGCGGCCTGAAGGCAGTCCAGAAGGCGGTCCTCGCCGTACTGATTCTCGAGTTTATCGATGGCCTCGGTGACGCCGTCCGTGTACAGGAACAGCCTGTCTCCGGGCTTCATTTCGAACTGCTTCTCTTTATAGGGAACTCCCTCCATCGCCGCAAGCACCAGGCCGGATCTGGCCCGGATGTACTCCGCTGCGGGCGGCGTGATCATCACCGGCGGATTGTGGCCGGCATTCACGTAGCGCATCTTTCCGGTGGCGAGCTCCAGCACCCCGATCCACGCCGTAACGAACATCTCGGCTTCGTTGTTCCTGCAAAGGCTGTCGTTGGCTTTGCAGATGGCCTCTGCCAGATCCGGGATGTCCCGCACGCAGTTCTGCAGCGTCGTCTTCGCGTTGACCATGAACAGAGAGGCCGGGACCCCCTTGCCGGAGACGTCCGCAATGACCACGGCCATATGGCTGTCATCCACGAAGAAAAAGTCATAGAAGTCGCCGCCCACATCCTTGGCCGCGGTCATGGACGCCGCGACGGAGATCTCCTTCCTTCCCGGGAACTGTTCCGTCAGATGCGGCAGCAGAGACTGCTGTATGTCCGCCGCCACCCTGAGCTCGGATTGCAACCGGCTTCGCTCCGCCTCGATCTTGCGCTGCTTGTTCACCGTGTTCATGGTAAGGACCAGCACCGTGAATCCCAGCGCGTTGATCATAACGAACGGGAGGAATATCTGCGCCACGATCTCCCAGGCCGCCTCGAAGGGTTTGACCATCACCAGAACGATACACAGGTGCATGATCTCAAGCAGACCGCCCAGGATAAAGGCGTGCACCGGATCGACCACCCGCTCCCGGTACCGCATGGAGACCAGGCCGCAGATCAGTCCGATCAGGCATGTGGCGATGATGCAGGCGTTGGCTGTGATCCCGCCGAGAAACATCCTGTGCCCGCCGGCGATGGCGCCGGCGATGATCCCGCCCATGGGGCCGCCGGTGATGCCGGCCATCATGGGGCCTACGTCCCGCACGGAGACCACCGCTCCGTTGACGTCCACACCGGCAAGGTTTCCATAGATGCCGAACAATCCACCCAGGATTCCGGGGAGGATCTCATACCTCCAGCGGCTCTCCGCCCGCTGAAGCTTCGTCGTCAGGTTGGAGCCGCTGACCAGAAACGCGATGACGATGAGCACCGCCAGCGTTTCCGTCATTTTCATAAACAGACCACCCATTGTTGTGAGCATCTCTCGCTTATCTCCTTTCCGTTCCTGTGCCGGCGGCAGGGATCCGGACGCACCAGTTGTTCACGATGGTGCCGGGGGTGTTGGTTCTGGCCTCGCTACCCATGCGCAGGTAGTCCTGCAGGGGGATGATGGCGATCTTCGCCCTGCTGTCCAGCGCCTTCTCGATGAGCAGGTCCGTGACCAGCACGGCGGGATCCGGAACGGGCTCGCCGGGGTGCCAGCCTGCCTTTGCGGATAATTCCTCACCATCGCGGTGCACGACTGCGGAGGCGTCCGGCTTCTCTCCCCGGGCTATGGCCGCGTCGGACTCCAGCACCAGCCACCAGGCGTCGATGCCGGAGTATCCCAGATACTGCAGGATCCCGGCCCGCTCGTCCTGGGAGAGCCCCCGGAACCAGCCGGCGGTGGTGTCGTTGTCATGGGTCCCGGTGTAGACCACGCAGTTTTCCCCGTAGTTCTCCGGCAGATAAAGGTTCTCCGGGTCGCCGTCGAAAGCGAACTGCAGCACCTTCGTTCCCGCGAATCCGGTATCCGCCAGAAGCTTATGGACGCCTTCTGTGAGGAACCCCAGGTCCTCCGCGATGAAGCGTTCGCTGAGCTCCCGCGCATCGGAGACGATCCCCGTTTTCTCCAGCTGCCGGAAAAGGTCCATCCCCGGGCCCGGACGCCAGATGCCATTCATGCCGTTGGGCGCATCCGCCTTGCAGCTGTAATAGGCCTCGTATCCCCGGAAGTGATCCAGCCGGATCACGTCGTACATCACGAAGCTCTGCCGGATCCTGCTGACCCACCAGCGGTATCCGTTTTTCTTCATCTTTTCCCAGTCATAGAGCGGGTTGCCCCAAAGCTGGCCCTCCGCGGCGAACTGATCGGGCGGAACTCCGGCGATCATGGTGGGCTGCAGATCCTCGTCCAGCTGGAACTGTTCCGGATCCGCCCAGCAGTCGGCGCTGTCGTAGGATACGTACACCGGCATGTCGCCGATAATCTTCACCCCCGCCTCGTTGGCGTAGGCCTTCAGCTCGCCCCACTGCCGGTAAAACTCGTACTGGGTCCACCGGTAGAAGTCGAATTCCTCCGCGAACTGCTCCTTCACGTTCTTCAGCTCCTGCTCGTCCCTGCAGCGCAGCGGATCCGGCCACTCGTCCCAGCTCAGCTCCTTGCCGTATTCCTCCCGCAGGGCCATGAATATGGCGTAGTCCTCCAGCCAGGACGCGTTTTCCGCAAGAAACTTCCGGTACTCCGCCTCCTCCGCCCGTTCCCGGACGAACCGCCGGTAGGCGATGCGCAGCATTTCCATCCGGCTCTCGTACAGCTCATCGTACTCCACCCGGGTCTCATCCTCCCCGAAATAGAAGTCCTCCAATTCCTCCCGCAAAAGCAGGTCCTGCTCCACCAGCTGCTCCGGATCGATGAAATAAGCGTTTCCGGCGAAGCTCGACAAAGGCTGGTAGGGCGAATCCGCCATGCCCGTCGGATTCAAAGGCAGGATCTGCCAGTACGAATGCCCGGTCTGCGAAAGCCAGTCGATGAACTCCTTCGCTTCCCTGGAAAAGCATCCGATGCCGTATTTCGACGGCAGTGAAAACACCGGCAGCAAAACGCCTTTTTTCTTGTTGTCTGGTCGTGTCCTGGTTATCATGGTCTTCTCCCGCCTCTCT
>CACXCQ010000305.1 GCA_902766185.1 uncultured Eubacteriales bacterium | reverse complement strand
GCCGGCAGGATACCGATGGTCATGTACTCCAGGAAAGCAACATTGGGATTCTCCAGTTCGAAGGAGATCGTCTGATCGTCGATCACTTCGATTTTCTTCACATCCTCATAGTTGCAGGCGATCTCGGACTCGTTGTCCGGATCCATGATGGCCTCGATGGTGAACTTCACGTCGTTGGCGGTGAATGGTTCGCCGTCGTGCCAGGTCACGCCCTCGCGCAGATGGAAGGTGTAGGTGTTGGTATCCTCATCCAGATCGTAGCTCTCCGCCAGAGCCGGCACCACTGCGTTGGTCTCGTCGTGGCCCATGAGCCCGTCGAACAGCAGCAGGTTGATCTCGCCGTGCTCGTCGATGGCCGGATTGATCCGGGTATAGTCGTTGCTTCCGTAGACCAGCGTCGTGCCGTCCGCAGAGGCGTCACCGTCTCCGCCATCACCGGAAGCAGAACCGGAGCCGCAGCCAGCGAAGCACAGCGCCATGGCCGCGATCATCGCCGCCAGAAACAGGTATTTCAGTTTTTTCATCTTAATGTTCACTCCCCTGAAATTTCACTCAGCTAAAGCGTTGAGTCAATTATAAAGGGGAGAATTGTGCTCCACAACCCTCCCCTGGGGATGAAATTTCAACAATTTTTACTCTTCCATATCGTAATCCGTCCGGAAGTCATCCGTCGCCTTCTGGAAATAGCATTCGACCATATTCCTCAGCTCCTTGTTGGGCTTGACGATCTTCCAGCCTCTGGAGGTGTGCTTGCACTTCAGCTCGATGGTCTTGGTGGACTTGATGGCCCCCTTCTTCTTGATATCTTTGTTCAGCATGGAGGCCAGCTTCTCTTCGATCGCCTCCTCCGTTTCCTCCGGATTGTCCAGGTACCATTCGTACCACTTCTCATACGCCTTGTAGAAGGTATTGTATCCGTTGGCGTACTTCACCTTGACCTTCACCGTGACGTACTTGCCGGAGGTCGAAACGTCCTTCACCGTGCAGGACATCTTGCTCTTGTTCTGCTCCTTGGACCATTCGCCCAGCTTCGTGTTCATGGCCGCGAAATAGCTGTTGGAGCACTTGGCGAAGCACTTCTTCATGTTCGGCGTGTTGTGATATTTGGAAGCCTTGAAGAAGCGGGTGACCACCTTCATGGCAGCCTTTTCTTTAGCTGTCGCCTTGCGCTTGGCGATGGTGGCGGTCTGTTTCTCGCCGCACCGCTTGCAGGTCTGGCACTTCTCGCCCTTGTGGTACGGCGTGCTGGGCGTCACGATCTCCCAATCGCCCCAGGCGTGTCCCTTAGGCTCGATGACCTGCGTCTCCGTCGTCCCGCAAACCAGGCAATACCGGCCCAGCTGCCCCGACTGGGTGCAGTCCGCGTCATAGTCCATCGCCCATTCGGACCAGTTGTGGTCCGCGAGAGGCAGTGCCTCCTCTTCCGTCTGGTTGCAAAGGCTGCAGGTGCGCGTCTGTTTTCCCTGTTCGATACAGGTCGACTCCTGGCTCACCGCCCATTCGGACCACTGGTGGGCACATTCCCCCTGCTCTCCTTCCGCAAAGGCAGGCATGCAGCTGAAGCACATGGCCACTGCCAGGCCGATGGCAAACATCATAATTCTTTTCACTTATCCTCACTCCTCCCCTGTTGATGTCGGTTCAGATTTTTGCTCTGTCTGATTATACCATACCGCCGGATGCCCGGCACCACTTACAGCAAAATATACTTGCAGATGAACAGCCCTGCCAGAACGTACATGAGTACGGTGATCTTATCCCGCTTTCCGCAGAACAGGTTCAGCACCACAAAGGAAATGATGCCGAAGGCAATGCCCTCGGAGATGCTGTAGAACAATGGCATGGTCAGGATGCACAGATAGGCCGGAATGGTCTCGGTCAGCTTGTCCGGATCGAATCCGATCTCTCTGATCCCCTCGAACATCAGGAATCCCACCGTGATCAGCGCCGGAGCCACCGCGAATTTCGGGATCGCGACGAACAGCGGCGAGAAAAGGCAGGACAGCAGGAACAGACAGCCGGTGGTCACGGCGGTCAGGCCCGTGCGTCCTCCCGCGGCGATGCCGGCGGAGGATTCCACGTAGGTTCCTGTGGTGGATGTCCCAAGGACCGCCCCGCAGGTGGTGGCGATGGCGTCGGCCAGAAGCGCCGGCCGGATCGCCGGCAGACGACCCTCCTCATCGAGCATGCCAGCCTTTGCGCTGACGCCGATCAGCGTGCCGATGGTATCGAACAGATCCACGAACAGGAAGGAGCACATGACCACGATGAAGTTCATCACGCCAACGTCGTGGAAATCCGTATGGAAGCACTCCCCGAAGGTGTTGCCCAGAGACGAGAAGTCCAGACTGATGACGGCCGTCGGGAACAGGCTTAAGAGCCCATTGTCCGGATCGGGCACATAGAGGCCGACCGCCTGGCAGACCATTCCCAGAAGCCAGGTGACGATGATGCCGAAGAGAATGGATCCCCGCACGTTCCGGATATACAGGATCAGTGTGATGAACAGGCCGATCATCGCCAGGACAGCACAGATGCCGTGAGTGGTGAAGTCCTCCCGGAAGTCGACGATGGACACCAGCGTTGACGCGTCCACG
>CACXCQ010000304.1 GCA_902766185.1 uncultured Eubacteriales bacterium | reverse complement strand
GTTCTGCCTTTCTGCACCTCCGGGGGCAGCGGAATCTCCGGGAGCATGCCGCATATCAGGAGCATGGCCAAGAGTGCTGATGTAAAACAGGGAATGGATCTGACAGATGCCTCCTCAGAAGAAATCAGAAACTGGATCGAAAAGAATGCAGTGAAGTGACAGACATAGATGTTGATGATTCAACATGTTATTTTGCGGATCATCCGTCGCTCCATACCCCGTCAGACCTGCTCAAACACCACATCGTTTACTGCGCTGCTGATGATCCGGGCGGGATCCTTTTCGGGGTCGATCCAGTCCGCGATCTTCTCCTCCGGCAGGATCAGAGGCATCCGGTCGTGGATGAAGGCAATGTCCTCCGCCGGCGGTCTGGTGAGGACCACGAAGTGGGGATAGCCATCCTCCATGCGGTAGAGTCCGCAAAGCCAGGTGATGGCGCTGCCCTTTGGCTGAATGGCGTATTTGATCTTCTGGATGCTCCCGGTGCTCCCTTGCGGATGCCCGCCTTCGTGGACGTGCTCCCATTCAAAATAATGGGAAGCGGGCACGATGCAGCGGTGGCTCTTCCAGGAATCGCGAAAGGTCACTTTTTCACCGGCAGTTTCGGCCCGGGCGTTGACGAGAAGGGAACCCCTCCCGGAATCCCTGTCTTTGCCGCTCCTGCCTTTGAGAGAATAGCCCCACTTCATGGGGAAGACGCTGCGCCGGCCGGCGCGGGAAGAGGCGATCACCGGAACCACGTTGGTGGGAAAGATCTCGCCGGAGGTGCACAGGGGGTCGCCGGCGGTCTGGAACTTCTTCGCCAGGGCGGAGTTCTCCGCGGCGGAAACGATGTCCTGAAGCTCCGCGTCCGAAATGTTGATGTAAAAACGGGTACACATATCGATCTCCCCCAGGAAGGATTACCGGGATTCTTTTTCCCGGGCTTTGAGGAACTCCGCCACGGCGGTCTTTCGCCCGCAGAGAATGGAGGGCTTCCCGTCGAAGCCCAAAGGCTGGCCGTGGATGTCGGTAACGACGCAGCCGGTCTCCTCCGCGATGAGCTTGCCCGCGGCGTAGTCCCAGGGCGAAAGGCCAAGCTCCGCATAGAGGCCGAAGCGGCCGCAGGCGGTCCAGCAAAGATCCAGCGCCGCGGACCCCGTTCGCCTTACGTCCGCGGAAAGTTCATAGAGAAGATGCGCCAGCCGGAAGGTGGGCGCATTTGTTGTGTCATCGTAGGGCGCAGTGCCGAAGACAGTGATCGCGTCAGAGATTCCTGAATCGAAGCTCGGCAGACGCTTGCCGTTGAGCCAGGCGCCCCTGCCTTTGCAGGCGCTGAACAGCTCGTCGCGGTAGGGGTCGTAGATGACACCCAGGCGGGTCTGGCCGTTCACCGTCATGGCGATGGATGTGCAGGAGTGGCGCTGGCCGTGCACGAAGTTGGCCGTGCCGTCGATGGGGTCGATGATGAAACACGTGCCTTTGTTGATCTGCGAAGGATCCGTGATGACCCGGACGCCCCGGGGAAGGGGTGATGCGGCGCCCGGTGAAGACGTTCCGGGTGCTCCGGATGTCGCTCCCGAACCAGAGTCCGCTTCCTGTGTTGCTGCCTCGAGATCCTCCTCGCAGAGAAAAGCGCAGTCATCCACAAAGATCGCCAGCCTTTTCATGAGCATCCGCTGGATCTCCAGATCGGTGCTGGTCACCAGATCCCGGCGACCGGACTTGTGGGCTACGGTGATGCCGGATGAAGATCTACGTGCGGCTCCAGTGCCGGATTCGTCCGCAGCCAGGATCATCCGTCCGGCCTTCACGGCGAGTTTTTCGATTTCGTGTTGCAGCATTGCGTCATCGGGGACGATGGTTGGCATAGTCAGGCTCCTTCTATTCGGTTCGGTGGATTGCTCATATTAACTATACCACAGATGCGGGACAGTTGTAACCGTGCGTGGTGTGACTGTTCGGGTTGTGACTGCCCAGGTTGTTCCACCAAACGGGAAAAAACGCCGATTTGTGGAAGTCAGCTTCCAAGAATAGCGGAAAATTGACCGATGGTGGAACGGATAGGAACAAGCAAGGACAGGAACAAGCCGGGACAGGATCAAACGGGCCGGGGCGAAACGGGACTCCCTGTGCGGGGAGCATGGCGTGAATTGTTACAGTTGGCAGAGAACTTTACATTTGATATAATGTATTCACGTCACTACTCATAATATGTAGAAATGTTTTGACAGGATTATCATGGACAGAATGACCAGAAGAGTTGGTGGAGCAGCGGTTGCTATCGTTTTGCTGCTCAGTTGTTTCGGATTTGGCGCGGGAGATGTCAATGCTTCTGTCGTGAAGAAGATCGAGAGAAGTTACGATGT
>CACXCQ010000303.1 GCA_902766185.1 uncultured Eubacteriales bacterium | reverse complement strand
GAGAGGAGTCAATGTTTCGACCGTCTGTGGGAAGAAAAACATTGACTGCATGGTGCTGTCCAGCCTTTGTGCGAGAGGAAAGTCATGGTTTGGCCGGCTCTGACGCATTGAAACATTGACTTTTCGTTCCGAGCTTTCTGGTCAGGATGACCAATCGCGCTAAGGCGCTCCTGGGCTCCGCCCGTCTGATTTTTCCACAGACCCGCCCGTAGGAATGTTGCCTGTCAGCATCGAAGTCCAAAGGAATATTCATTATTTCAGTTCTTCGATATCTCAGAGGGGCTCTGATACCGAAAAGTCCTTCACGAGAAGGGCGGCTGGCACGTCGAGCGGGCATCCGATGGTTGCAGGCACTGGATCAAAGAAGCCCTGTTTTTGCGTTTTTAAAGGGAATCGGAGGGGCGGTTCCGCATTTTCTGCGATGTTTTCTGCCTTTGGGAAATCGTATTATATAGCAAATAAAATATCGTGCAGGCCCTGCCTTTGCAAGAAGATCAGGAGGTGGAAAACATGAAAAAGCTGTTGATTATCATCGGAGCAATTTGTTATGTCGTATCACCGGACCTGTTCCTCGGATCAGTGGACGATGCGATAGTCTTCCTGGGGAGCGTCATCTACGCGATCGTGGCTCCCGGAGCGAACCGGGACAGGGACCCGGAATACATCAGAATGAACAGAGACTTCTGAAGCGGTCGGGAAGGAGGTGCCTATGGAACTGAACGAACTGAATGGACTGAACGAAAAGAAAAAGGAACGCATCATTACAGGTGTTATCATCGGCGTATTGCTGCTGGCCGCGGTGGTGTCCTTCGTGTACATCTCCGGTATCGCGACAGCGGAAGAGAACTATGACGGAACGTACGCGGCGCTGGATGCCAAGCGCACCACGGTGACGGAGCTGATGGGAGTGACGGCGGCATCCTCAACGGCCATCACGCTGCTGCCGGGAGATGCCGGAACACCCATCGCCGAACAGCTGGCTGACCTGAGTGGATACTTCATGTTCATCATGGCGGTGATCTGCTTTGAGAAGTGGATGGTGACCATCACGGGGATGCTGGCCTTCAAGATACTCATCCCGGCAGCCTGCCTGATTTTGATCATCGCCAGGCTGATGGCGGGAGCGAAGATGACGGAGATGGGGATCAAGATCCTGCTGGTTGCCCTGATGATGTTCGCCATCGTGCCGGCCAGCGTCGTGCTGACGGAGAAGATCGACGAGAGCTATCAGGCTTCGATCCAGCAGATCATCGACGACACGCGAAGCGACGCCGAGGAGATCCAGAGCACCGTCGGCGACGAGAAGGACGATAACATCGTGGAAAAGCTGTTCAGCAAGGTGAAGGGCGGCGTTGCAGGGACCCTCGACAAGTTCGAGAAGACGCTGAACAGGATCACCGAAGCGATCGCGGTGCTGATCGTAACGTCCTGCGCCATTCCCATCGGTGTGCTGGTGTTCTTCCTCTGGATGATCAAGCTGGTGACCGGAGTCAGCATGAACATACCGCGGATGAGACTGTCGAAGGTGCTGCCGAAGAGGGGGCCGGGACTGGATTAAACACGTGAAGCGGGCATTTTTCCGCGGGAGGCTTGCGGCCGAGAGGGCATGCAGGCCTCCTTTTTCGTCGTATGTGGTGCGTTGCAACGGTTGCAAATACTACATGTAGGACTTGTGAAAAAATACACAAAATTGCGCGAAAAATGGTGAAAAAAGCGTATTTCCGGGTGGTTGGTATGGTATAATATAATCGCTGTTTTTCTATGAAAGAGCAGAAATTTTTGTATGAGACGAAAGAAGACAGAGAATAGAATAGCGAGAAGCCATAACATGTGGTTATCCGCTCAGGGGGTGGTTCTATGAATGTGGCGAACCTGAGACATGTTCATAGAATGGCCGCCGCAGTCATCGTAATGGCGTTCATCGTTCTGATTGGATGGGCGCCGGAGCAGGTGTTCGCGCAGAGCGTCAGCGCGGGCATCCCCTATGACCAGAGTTGGAAGAACGATTCGGGGAAGACTGTGGACAACACCTTCAGCTATCTGCTGGAGGCGGAGGACAGCAAGAGTCCGATGCCTTCAGAGGGCGGAAGCTTCAAGCTGACGGGCAATGACAAAGGGACGCTTGATCTGACCTTCACCTTCTGGAAGCCGGGTTACTACCATTACAAGGTGACCCCCCAGACGACGAAAAAGGATGAGCACTACACCTGCGATAAGACCGTGTACCACATTACTCTCATGGTGGTCAACGGCAGCAGCGGCCTGGAGCTGATGTCGGTCACCATAAGGGACGACAAGGACGCCAAGTACTCGGCTCTGGAGTACCGCAACTCCTACCATGTGGAGCCGAAGCCGACGAAGCCGACGAAGCCCACTAAGGAGCCGGCACCCACCAGGGCTACCGGGTCATCGAACGGCGGCGGAGGCAGTCCGGGTGGCGGAGCTGCAAAGGCTGGAGCGGCCGCGCAGG
Organism: uncultured Eubacteriales bacterium; assembly: GCA_902766185.1. Classification (GTDB taxonomy): domain Bacteria; phylum Bacillota; class Clostridia; order Peptostreptococcales; family Anaerovoracaceae; genus Lentihominibacter. The sequence continues at coordinate 29 of CACXCQ010000303.1, read as the reverse complement.
GAACGACGGAAGAGCAGCCGGACATGTAT
>CACXCQ010000302.1 GCA_902766185.1 uncultured Eubacteriales bacterium | reverse complement strand
GGAAGGGAGCAGTGAGCCGCACCCGAATCCCTGTATCTTGTACTTTTTATTGTACAGAAAGCGTATATGTGGTAACATATAGTGTAATCTGTCAGACAGACAGTCCATCGGGCAGCAGCGCTGCCGTAAACAGGGAAGGTGTACTATGGAAAAGAATAAGTTTCAATACTATCTGCGTGTATTCAGACAGGCCAGCTTCGGCAAGTTCTTCAGTGTGGTGAACACCGCCAGCGAACGATCCGGCAAAAGCAAGGCCTTCTGTTTTTTTGATATCCTGCGCTGCATGAAGAGATACAAGGCGGGATACAACGATTACGTGATCTTCGAGTGGTGGGATCTTACCCATGAGCAGCGGGACACCTACATGACCAGATTCCGCAGCAAGGAATTCATCATGTTCATGAACGACCACTCGTACTCCCATTACTTCGACAACAAGAACGAGTTCAACGAGAAGTTCAAGGACTTCATCGGCAGGGAGTGCCTGGATCTGGAAACGGCTTCAGAGGAGGACATCGAGGCCTTCTTCAATTCCAGGGAGAAGATCTTCGCCAAGATGAAGGATCTGTCCTGCGGCATCGGCTGCGAGAAGCTGGAGACGAAGGACTTCGAAAGCGCCAAAGCTTTTTCCGATTATATCAAGGAGAAGGGCTTTGCCACCATTGAGGACGTGGTGGAGAACCATCCGGATATCGCGGCGATCTATCCCTTCTCCACCAACTGCTTCCGGGTGATCACCCTCATCGACGCCCAGGGCGTGCCCCACGCGATCTACGCAGTGTTCAAGATGGGCATCAACGGAAGGGTAGTGGACAACTACGGCCTGCACGGCCCCATCAACCTGGAGACCGGGGAGTTCATGTACCCGGCACACTCCGGCGACACCACGGCGGACATCCAGTACACGGAGCATCCCTACAGCCATACGCCGCTGATCGGCATGGTGCTCCCTTACTGGAAAGAGGTGCTGAAGATGGCGGAGGACGCGGCTCTGGTGATCCCGCAGATGCGCTACGTGGGATGGGACATCGCCGTCACCCCCACCGGACCTGCCATCATCGAGGGCAACAACTACTGCGCGCATGACTTCTGGCAGCTGCCGGGACAGACGCCGGGAGGCATCGGCATCATGCCAACCATCGAGAAGATCATTCCGGAATTCAAGTATAAGTAGGGTGCTGCAAAGGCTGGGACCAGCTTTTGCGCAAAGACAGTACCGAAGCGGAGAAAACCATGAAACGACTGAAATTCTATATCGCCCTGTGGACGGCGAAGCTGTCCATCGTGGCGCTGAAGCTTACCGGCCACAGAGGGACGGACTTCCCGGGCCGGGTAGCGGTGAAGATATGTCCGGACTTCCTGCACCAGGCGAAGGTGCCGGGCCGGATCCTGGGGGTCACGGGAACAAACGGCAAGACCACCGTCTGCAACCTGCTCATCAGCATGCTCACCGCCGACGGCAAGAAGATCCTGGACAACAACCAGGGTTCAAACACCATCACCGGCCTGACCACGGCGTTCATCCGGGACATGGGCCTGTCGGGGCGCTGCCGTTCCGACGTCGCTGTTCTGGAGATCGATGAGCGTTCCTCCAGAGTGGTGTTCCCCATGATGCAGCCGGACTTCCTCCTGATCAACAATCTGACCAGGGATTCCATCATGCGCAACGGCCATCCGGAGTATATTTCCCGGGTGCTCACCCGCGCCATGCCGGCGAAGACGAAGCTGATCTTAAACGGCGACGACCTGATCGCCAGCAACGTCGCCCCGGGCAATCCCCGGGCCTACTACGGATTCGAGGAGATGGAAGGGGACGTGCAGGAGTGCATCAATCTGGTGAACGATCTGCAGATCTGCCCCAGATGCCACAGCATCCTGCAGTACACCCACCGCAGATACCACCACATCGGCAGAGCCTTCTGCCCCGAGTGCGGCTTCCATTCGCCGCGGCTGGATTATACGGGGCAGGATGTGAATACGGCGGCCATGGACTTTGAGGTCGTGCGCCGGCAGTGTACGGGAAGCGGCCAGAACGATGAGCCGGTTCTGACCCGTTCGGGAATGCCCGGCCTGGGAGACGAGCCCCAGAGCCCGGAAACTCCGGAAGCACCGGTGGTCTGGAGCCGCAGGATGCGCATCCTGAACGAGAGCGTCTTCAACATTTACAACGTGCTGGCGGTGGTGGCTTACCTCAGCGAGATCGGATATGCGCCGGAGCGGATCGGTGAGCTGCTGGAAAAGGCGGAGATCGTCCAAAGCAGGTTCAATGTGGAGGAAGTGAAGGGCTACCGGATCATCCGCCAGATGTCCAAGGACAGAAATGCCCTCGGTTCTTCCCGGGCTTTTGACTACGTCTCCGGTCTTCCGGGAGACAAGGAACTGATCATGATGATGAACAACCTGAGCGATGCCGCGGTCTGGTCGGAGAACACCTGCTGGCTGTACGACTGCGATTTCGAGTTCCTGAACAAAGACAACATCAGAAACATCGTGGTCACCGGCCCCCGGGCCAAGGATTATTATCTCCGGCTGAAGTTCGCCGGGATCGACGACGAGAGGATCTCCTTCGTCCACGATGAGATCGATTCCCCCGGCGCCCTCAGGCTCTATGAGGGGGAGGACATCTACATCCTCTACGGAACGGACTCCATCGATCTGGCCGACAAGGTGGCGGTGAAGGTCCGCGAGGAGATACAGAAACGGGGCAAAGCAGTCCCGGAAGGGGGTGAGGGACGATGAGAATCGAAGTATTGTTCCCGGAGATCTGCAATCTTTACGGAGATCTTGCCAACATCCGCTATCTGAAGCTCTGCCTTCCGGATGCGGAGATCATTCAGACATCGCTGCAGACCCGACCCACATTCGTGGATGAGCCGGTGGATCTGGTGTATATGGGAACCACCACGGAGAACGGCCAGGAGCTGGCGCTGGAACAGCTCAGGTTTTACCGGGACGACATCTTCCGCCGGGTGGAGGAGGGAATGAACTTCCTCATCACCGGAAACGCCATGGAACTCTTCGGGCAGAGCATCGAGGAGGACGGCGAGGAGGTCTGCCGGGGTCTGGGGCTGTTCCCCGGGATCGCCCGCAGATCGTCCATAAACCGGTTCAACAGCCTGTTTCTGGGCACCTTTGAGGATGCTCATCCAAAGGCAGGCGAGCCCGCGGAGAAGATCCGCGTGGTGGGCTACAAGAGCCAGTTTGGCCACACCTTCGGGGAAACGGAGGACGCCCTTGAGTCCATGGCCCTGTTTACGGCAGAGCGGGGACCGGGCATGAGCCGGTACGCCAAAGGCGAAGGCATCCGGATCAACAACTTCATGGCCACCTACGTCATCGGGCCGCTGCTGATCCTGAATCCGCCCTTCACCAGGTGGTTCATCCGCAGCCAGCTGGGACAGCCCATCGATAAGCTCGCCTTCGAGGAGGCGGCGATGGATTCCTACGACTGCCGGGTGGAGGAATACGCCGATCCCAAGACGGGACTTTACTACTGGGGCGGAACGACGGAGCGCTGGACCTGAGCGCAGGGTGCCGGAGCGGCCATGCCGAAGGCGCAATGAGAAAGAATACGAAAAAGAGCTGCTGCACATCGGTGCAACAGCTCTTTTGCCTATCTCTTCGCATTATGCCTTTATTCATGCGGAGGATAATCGTCAGATGTTTCGTCTGCCTCAGCCGCCATCTGGGCCAGTACTTTCTCGTATTCTTCGAAAATGGCGTCCCTGATCTTGTTTCTGGTTTCGGAAACCAGAGGATGAGCGATATCACGGAAATCTCCTTCACTCATCTTTCTGCTGGGCATGGCGATGAAGAGCCCATTCTGCCCTTCGATGATCTTGATGTCGTGTACGACAAACTCATCATCGAAGGTGATGGAAACAATGGCTTTCATCTTACCCTCATCGCTGATCTTGCGAATCCTTACGTCAGTAATGTTCATCTTGTACTGTACCGCCTTTCCTCTAAATTAGAGTATATCGAATTATACACTAATCCCGCAAAGTTAACAAGTAAATTATACTAAAATCATAGGTTATTAAAGTTGTTTTGTGGGAATGGCCGTTTCGGGGGACTGAATCATTTTTGCCTTTGGCAAAAGTGGTCATAGCGGCGCATGCTGAAGTATGGTATACTGTTAGCGTTGGCGGGTCACCGACCCCCAAAACAAAGAAAGAAAGGATCATTGATTATGAATCTGTCAGAATATAAACGTATTCACTGCATTGGAATCGGCGGGATCGGGCTATCCGGGATCGCCGAGATTCTGCTTTCCCGGGGGCACCAGGTCTCCGGTTCGGATATGCGGGAGAGCGATATCACTGAGAAACTGATCGGCGACGGCGCGAAAGTATTCCTGGGACACCGGGCGAAGAACGTTGAGGACGCCGATCTTGTCATCTATACCGTGGCTGTGGGGGACGATAATCCGGAGCTGATGCGGGCGAAGGAGCTGGGGATCCCGGCCATCACCAGAGCCCAGGCTCTGGGGGCGATCATGGCGGACTACGGCAGCAGCATCGCCATTTCCGGCACCCACGGCAAGACCACGACCACCGCGATGATCTCCCTGATCCTGAAGGACGCGGGCAAGGATCCCACGATCTCCGTCGGGGGAAACCTGGATGAGATCGGCGGGAATTTCTATGTGGGCGGTAAGGATTATTTCGTCACGGAGGCTTGCGAGTACAGGGACAGTTTCCTTCAGCTTCAGCCCAACATCGAGATCATCCTGAACATCGACTCCGACCATCTGGACTACTTTAAGGACGTGGAGCATATCGCCCGGTCCTTCGATCGTTTCGCCAGGCTGGTGCCGGAGAACGGAACGGTGATCGCCTACGACGCCAATCCCTTCGTTCGGGGAGTTATCGAAGGGCTTCCCAACGCGGTGACCTTTGGCTTCAGTTCCGGAAGCACCTATTCCGCAGGCGGCATTTCCTTCGACAACGACGGACTGCCCCGATTTGATGTTTATTATCAAGGAGAAAAACTCTGCCGAATCGATCTTTCCGTTCCCGGTGAGCACAACATCCTGAACGCCCTTGCAGCCTTTGCGTGCTGTCACATCCTGGGGGTGGAGATCGATCAGATCGTGGCCACGCTGCACGAATACCGGGGGATCCACCGCAGATTCGATGTCCTGGGAAAGACCAGCGAGGGAGTCAGGATCATCGATGACTATGCCCACCATCCCACGGAGATCAAGGCCACGCTTGCTGCGGTGAGGAACATGAAGCACAATCACCTGTGGTGCCTGTTCCAGCCCCATACCTACACGAGGACCATGGCTCTGCTGGATGAGTTCGCCGTCAGCTTCGGCGACGCGGACCAGGTGGTTCTGGCGGAAATCTACGCCGCCAGAGAAAAGAACATCTATAAGATCAGTTCCAAGACCCTGATGAACCGGATCCGTGCCCACGATCCCGAAAAGGACGTCTACTATTTCCAGAGGTTCGAGGATATCGCCAGCTTCGTCTACAACAACGCGGAGCCGGGGGATCTTGTCCTTACCATGGGCGCGGGAGACATCTACCGCGTAGGGGAGATGATCCTGGAGATGGATCGGTAGATACGATCGTCAGCTATTGCTCAGTCAATTCATATAACAATATTTCATCAGAATCATCAGAAAGGGAGAGACTCATGAAAAACGGCGCTTACGCAAATTACAAGATCTTCGCTGCGAATTCTCATCCGGATCTTGCCGAAGAGATTTCCTCCATCATCGGAAAGCCCCTGGGAGACGCCAAGGTTTCCAAGTTCAGCGATGGAGAGATTTCTGTCGGTCTGGGTGAATCGGTCAGAGGCTGTGACTGCTACATCATTCAATCCACCTGTGACCCGGTCAATGATAATCTGATGGAGCTGCTGATCATGATCGACGCCATGAAGCGGGCATCCGCAGGCAGGATCAGCGCGGTCATGCCGTACTACGGTTATGCCAGACAGGATCGTAAGGCGAAGGCCAGAGATCCCATCACGGCGAAGCTGGTGGCGGATATGCTGGTGGCGGCCGGCGCCGACCGGGTGCTGACCATGGACCTCCACGCGGCACAGATCCAGGGATACTTCGACATTCCTGTGGACCATCTGGTCGGCCTGCCTTTGCTCGGAAAATACTTCAGCAAGGAAGACCCGAAGGATCTGGTCATCGTATCTCCGGACCACGGCAGCGTGCCCAGAGCCAGAAATATGGCAGAGCCTCTGGGATGCCCCATCGCCATCGTGGACAAGCGCCGTCCGGAGCCCAACAAGAGCGAGATCATGAACATCATCGGTGACATCAAGGACAAGAAGTGCATCCTGGTGGACGACATGATCGACACGGCAGGAACCATCACCAACGCGGCCAACGCCCTGAAGAATCTGGGCGCGAAGAGCGTACGGGCATGCGCCACTCACGCCGTGCTTTCCGGTCCGGCCATCGAGCGGATCAGGGATTCCGCCATCGAGGAGCTGGTTCTGCTGAACACCATGCCGATCCCCGAAGAGAAGAGACTTCCGAACATGAAGATCCTCTCCGTGGCGCCGCTGTTCGCTGAAGCCATCAACAGGATCCACACCAATGAGTCTGTCAGTAAGCTCTTTGTTTAGGCGGAGAGAAGAGAATATGTATGTGATCGCAGGTCTGGGCAATCCCGGACGGGAGTATGAGAAGACCCGGCACAACATGGGCTTTCAGGTCATCGACAGGCTCTCGGAAAAGACGGGGATCCCGGTGAAAAGGCTGAAGCATCAGGCCTTGATGGGAGACGGCAGGGCGGCCGGTCAGCGGGTGCTCCTGGTCAAGCCCCAGACCTACATGAACAACAGCGGGCAGTCCATCGGGGAGATCCTCCGCTATTACCATGTGGAGGAGGACCACCTGATCGTGATCTACGATGACATGGACCTGGAGACGGGGACGATCCGCATCCGCAAGAAAGGCGGACCCGGGACCCACAACGGAATGAAGTCCGTGGTGAGTCATGTGGGCGGAACGGGTTTTCCCCGGATCCGCATCGGTATCGGCGGAGCCCGCAGCGCCGAATGGAAGGACTTCGTTCTGGACAACGTTTCCGCCGGGGACGCCCGGTCCCTGGGGGATGCCTGTGACCGGGCGGCGGATGCCATCCTCGACATTCTCGGCTCCGGGATCGACAGAGCGATGAACAAATGGAACGAAAGGAAAAAATCCGCGGAATGATCAACATCACTGGCGCCGCAGAAAGCAGAATCGCGCCGCTGGCGGCGGAGCTGATCAAAGAAAAAGGAGGTCAGAGTCTGATCGTCGTCTCGTCCGGTAACCGGGCGAAACGGCTGGCGACAGACCTTTCTTTTTTTCATGCCTCCATGGGCGTGGAGGGGGAGATCCTGGTGCTTCCGGAGGAAGATCAGCGGATGATCGCCTTCGAGGCGAAGAACAACGATGACCTGATGGAAAGGCTCAGGGTGATCCGGACGGTGACGGAGGGAAGGCCCTGCACCGTGATCGCTCCGGCAGGCAGCGCGATCCGCAGACTGCCCCCCGCGGACATCTACAGATCCCACGTGATCCGTCTGAAATGCGGAGAGGATGTGGACGTGGAAGG